>JAEZLY010000237.1 GCA_023414985.1 Bacillota bacterium
GTATAACAGGACGATCAGGTCTCTAGATGAACAAGAGTAGAAATCCTTCTAACCAAGAGAAAAGAGGATGGGCAGCGGTCCGCTTCCTATCCTCTTTCTTTTGAAATCAACGCTTTTATGACAGCCACCCTGCTCTTTTCCTCGCAGGAAAGAAAATTTACTGCTTCATTAATCCTTCCCAGATCATGTGCATCCGAGTCGGTAATTATATTACAAGTCTTCAGATACGGATTGGCCCCGGATAGCTCCTCGAGCTTACCGAGATCCGCCAGCTCTGCTACAAGAAAATCTGCATCCGGAGAAATGAAACCAAGATTGGACAGCAGGCTGTTCGAATTCTTATCCAGATGTGCCGGAATGTAAACCCCATGATATTCCTTCATCAACCGACCAAGCTCATCAAAGGAGATATCCGTAGCATTGATCAGAAGGTAAGGCTCCGTATCAATGACACGATCCTCCTCGTCACAGACTTCCTGTTTCCCGAAAGCATTCACATCATTCGGAATCTTCATCAGCTTTTCAGCTACATATTCACTGAACCGAAGTGCATCTCCAAGCTCTGCGAAAAGACACAGGGCATGCACCTCCTCCATGGTTGTCAGTTCCATTCCCGGTATCGCAAGAATTCCATACTGCTCAGCCAGCTTCAGCACCGCAGGACAATTCCTGCAGGAGTTATGATCTGTTACCGCAATGACATCAAGACCTTTGATCGCGGACATTCCGATGATATTACCGGGTGTCATATCCTCATCGCCGCAGGGAGATAGGCAGGAATGGATATGAAGATCATAGGAAAGCTTAAGCATGTTGTTTCTGATAGATGATCAATGCTGCATCAAAAATCGGAAGCTCGGTCAGAAACACGGTAATCCCCTGTTCCTTTGCACGTGCCAATGCTGCATCGTCAAGACGGCTTCCCTCCGCAAGTATGATACAGGAAGCGTCTGCAAGTGTGGTCACCGCAAGGGTATTCACATTTCCCATAACAGTTACCCAGGCAGAATCCGCAGGCATCTTTCCCATAGCAATGCTTAGCAGGTCACAACAAAACGGTACCGATATCTCCCTATCTGTATTACCGCCTTCATTCAGTACCTGAAAACATCCATCTTGAATTAAATCCGTAACCTTCATCTGTTTCTTCCTTCCGTATCGTTAATTAGTCTATTCCTTACTCCCTGAGACTCCATCTGATCTCATTTCCGATCTTACGGTATCTTCCTAAAACAAGGCCCTCCTCGGAGAGTTCAATACTATCCCAGCATTTATTTTTTGATATCAAGCTTTGACAATTCACTGGAGAGCTTATGGATATAGTCTCTGAGGATATGAATACAATCCTGCTCATTTGCCACACCGCGCACGATATCCTCAGCTAATGCCTTACAGGTAGGTGCACCACAGGAGCCGCAGTCCAGCTTCGGAAACTTCTCGCAAAGCTCCTCGACTCTTGCCATGTTGGCGATACTTTCATTCATATCTTTGCCAAGCTTAAATACCGGTTCATATTTGACATCGTCCGTCCAGAATTTATCCGAGTTGACACCACTGATCAGATGAGAGCAGGCAATCGGAAGATATTTACGGAGTCTCTGCAGTTTCACCTTCGCCAGATAAGGATTCTCTACCGTCAGCACGCCGCCCACACAACCACCGGCGCAGGCATTCAGTTCTATGAATTCTAACCGGTCGAATTTATCATCCTCCAGATCCTCCAATACCCTGATTACATTTTCAATCCCATCCGCTGCCAGATAGTTTTCCGAGAGTAGGCTTCCGGCTTCTCCGCCGGTACTGCCCCAGCCGATTCCTATTCTTCCCGAGATGCTCAGTTCCTCCACATCATCAATGCTCTGTTTCATCAGCGGAAGAAGGATCGGATAGATTTCTTTAATCGCAAGTACACCATCAATCTCACTATGGTCAATACCGATTGGAGATTTCACGGCTGTCATCTTCGCAGGGCAGGGGGAAATAAAGATAATTCCTATCTTCTCCCTTGGTAATCCTGTCTTTTCCATTGCCTTATCCTTGGCTATGGAAGCCGCAAGATCCACCGGTGCACAGATAGGAAGCAGGTGTTCAATCAGATTCGGAAAACGCACCTGTATTAAGCGTACCACAGAAGGGCAGGCCGTGCTGATGATCGGCCACTGCTCCTTATGTTCGGCAACATATTTTCTGGACATCTCGGAAACCAATTCAGCAGCTCCGCTTACCTCATATACATCATCAAAACCCATTTTTTTCAGGGCTGTCAATACGATGTTAATGTCCTCCAGATGGTTGAACTGACCATACAGAGAGGGAGCCGGTAACGCAACGGTATACTCAAACTGCTTCATGATTTCAGGGGAATCATAGGTAGCCTCTTTCGCATGATGCGGACAGATACGGATACATTCTCCGCAATCTATGCAGAACTCTTTTGTAATTACGGCTTTTCCGTTTCTTACCCGGATGGCTTGTGTAGGACAGCGTTTAATGCAATTGATGCATCCCATACATAAGTCTTCCTTCAAACGTACCGAAGTAAAAAATTTGCCCATCGTAATCCCCCTTGAACTGTTACTATCCGATCAAAAATTAGTAACAATAAATTCTTTAGTTTATCACAAATTTAACAATCTAAACTATGCCATCTTTACTTTCATCGTCACTGTCGTCCCCACTCCAACATGGCTGTCGATATTTAATTCATCACTGTACTTCTTCATGTTGGGAAGTCCCATTCCCGCACCAAAGCCAAGATTGCGGATATTATCGGGGGCAGTGGAGTAACCGGCCTGCATAGCCAGCTCAATATCTTCAATTCCCGGGCCCTGATCCTTCAGTATCATTTCGATTTCTTCCGGAGATATGGTCACATCTATCTTTCCGCCGGATGCATGAATCACCATGTTAATCTCCCCTTCATACATGGCAATGGACACTTTACGGACGATTTCGGGATCTACACCCATCTTCTTTAAGCTGCTCTTTAAGCTGCTTGAGGCCTCTCCTGCTCTGGTGAAATCATTGGCAGGTACCTCGTAGGTCATTTTAATCACGTTGCTCATTTATAGTCCGGACCTCCCCGTAAGCCTTTCTCATAAAGCATACCACAGGCTGCGAACATCCTGTGACCGGTGGAGAGTATGGCAATTTCTTTTTCCCTTGCCATTTCTATCATGGCATCATCGGGCATCTTTCCTCTGACAAATACGATACAGACAATATCCATCATCTCACAGGTGCGGATCACCTGAAGATTACAGAGTCCTGTGAGTAGCACGGACTGGTCCTTCATAAATGCCAAAACATCGCTCATCATATCCGAGCCGCAGGCAGTATGTACCTCGTGATCCTTCCATTCCTCTCCGACGATGTACTTCGCCCCCAATATTTCTCTAACGTCCTCAATAGTCATGTGATACCTCCATTTTAACAATATGCTTTATATATTGGAATAGGGGGACAAAAGGCATAGTGCACTAGTTATGAAATAATGTGTTAATCCGGCAAAAGGTCCAGCTGTTATACAGCTGGATCACATGCACAGGAAAGCCTCTGGAAAGACGACTTTCCGAGGGCTTTCTTGTGCATGTTTATCATGTCACCATCGGTGACATGACCTTTTGCCTCTAAAATCACATACCATATATCACCCTAATCATATTCTTCCATTACTAAGTATTGTCTTTACCCATTCAAATTTCCGCTGAATACCTCAAAGGAACTTGTAGGGATTTTTTTCGCCATGACCAGCGCTGCATTGGCGTTCGCCAACAAAGTCCCGTATTCCTGATTTCCTCTCTGCAATACCATGCCGATGCTTACCACAAGACCATTCTTTGTATGCTTATAGGAATATAGCTCCTCAAGTTCCGTGCACAGCTTCTCTGCCTTATGGAAGGCCAGCTGATCGGACGGCATATCCTTGATATAGATTGCAAATTCGCTCAGTCCTATTCTGCCGATTACGTCCGTTGTACGGAAATTTTCTTTCAGAATAGCTGCTACCAAGGATAAAATATCTTCTCCCTGGATTGACTTTTTCATTTCATTGATGCTCTTATAATTCCTGATATCAACCAA
Organism: Bacillota bacterium; assembly: GCA_023414985.1. Classification (GTDB taxonomy): domain Bacteria; phylum Bacillota; class Clostridia; order Lachnospirales; family Lachnospiraceae; genus Mobilitalea. The sequence goes on from JAEZLY010000237.1 coordinate 4,084, forward strand.
CAGCAGGGCTGTAAGAGAATCCTGCCTCTGCTTTTTGATTGCCTCTTTGATCATAATTTCCGTTGATTCCTTTGAGCAGACCTTAGTCAGGGCATCCAGGGCCGGGATGTATTCCATTTCTGGCGTATCCTTTTCGATTGAATTCTTCAGGGCAAGTTTACCGACCAGCTTACTGGGGGTTTTATTCTCTCCAAAGATAATGGATGCATAACAGGTATACCAGCAGGGTGTCCCATCCTTCGGAAGCATTCTCAGCTCGAATCTGGCCAGCTTCCTTCCGCTCATCATACTGTTAAAAATCTTGATGACTGCAGGCAGCTCGTCGGGATGAATTGTCTTCGTCTTCTCAAGCTTCTTCCGAAAGCTCGGTATGACCGCATCCTTGCCGAATGCCTCTCGGAATATCTCGGAAAAGCTTAAGGTATCTGTTGCGATATCATATTCAAAATACAGATCCTTAGAAAGATCTGTTATCACTCTGTTATAATCTACACTCTGTTCCAGCTTCTTATACTGCTGCATGATGTCCGTAATGTCTGAAGCCACACAGGCGAAAACCGGTACTGACTTCGTACCGTTCTGATGAATCTCCTGCATCCTTTTACCGGAAAGCATAATCCATTTGAAGCTTCCGTCCTGCTGCAGGATACGGAAGTTGAAGCTGAGCATATTATCCTTTCTGCTCTTCTGGGCCGCTATCTGCTGCGTAACATAAATCACATCCGCTGAGTATACCAGACGAAGAAGTATGGACGGGGCTTTGCTGTCGGCTGCAGTTCTTACCGTTGAGTAAAAAGTATCCGTTGCATAAAGAATTGTAAGTACGTCATCCATCGCCAGCTTTGCAACACCCCCGGGGGCTGATTGGATCATTTCTTCAAATAGGTATCTCGTCATTTCATCCATAGGTTTGCCTTCCTCTTTTATCTGTTTTCACATTAGAATTTATACGAATTTTCGAACTTTTATCGGGTAGTAAGTAACAATAATTATAATACATATTCCCTGTAAATACAATGTGTGAATACGAGCCTGATCATTAGAATAATTTATTAAAATTATTAAATATTTCCGCCTATGCATGTTGTATAGATAGCTTTCTATTATAATCCAGATAGTTGTTAATTATTTTTGTAGATTTTTTAACAGACTTATGTTATAATGTGACTGTTTGTGGCGACACAATTTATAATTAAGGAGGTTTAAAAATGGGATCGCAGATTAACTCAGTACCCTTTGCAGGAACAAAAGAGCAGGAAGCTGCGCTTTTAAAAGTCATTGCTAATCATAAAGACGAAAAAGGCGCATTAATGCCCATTCTGCAAAAGGCACAAGGTATTTATGGTTATCTTCCTATCGAAGTTCAGACCATTATTTCTAACGAGATGAATGTACCGCTTGAAAAAATCTACGGTATCGTAACATTCTATTCTCAGTTCTCACTTAATCCGAAGGGCAAATACAATGTTTCAGTATGCCTTGGAACCGCTTGCTATGTAAAGGGTTCCGGAGAGATCTTCAACAAGCTTCAGGAGGCTCTTGGAGTAGAAGATGGCGGATGTACAAAAGACGGTAAGTTTTCATTAGAATCCTGCCGTTGCATCGGCGCATGCGGACTTGCACCTGTACTTACCATCAACGAAGATGTATATGGTAAATTAACGCTTGATGATCTTGAGGGCATCTTAGCAAAATACGAATAAATATGATGACAGAAATCTCTCTTAATGTATTGGATATCGCTAACAATTCAATCAGGGCAAATGCCAGTCTGATTGAAATAATAATACAGATAAAAAGAGACTTAGATACACTGAAGATTACAATCGCCGATAATGGCTGCGGAATGACAGAAGAGCAGATCAGACAGGTCGAGGATCCTTTCTTTACCACCAGAACTACCCGCAAGGTGGGTCTGGGTGTTCCATTTTTTAAGATGGCTGCACTAAGCACCGGAGGAAGCTTTCGGATTGAATCCACTCCCGGAACCGGTACTACGGTAATTGCAGAGTTCGGATTATCCCACATTGACCGCATGCCCCTTGGCGATATGAACAGCACCATGTTGACCCTAATCACTTTGAATCCGCAGATCGACTTCCTTTATACATATGCTTTTGATGATAAGGAATTTACCCTGGATACCAGAGAGTTCCGCCAAATTCTCAATGATATCCCGTTAAATTCTCCGGAAGTTGCTGCTTATATCAAAGAATATCTTACTGAGAATCAATATGAGACGGATGGCGGGCATCCCGTATAATGATCATCCATCAAACAGCATAAATGCATGGAAGGAAAAGCCTATGAAGAAATCAGAGAAGCTCTACATTCTATGGACGAACGATAATGTGATAACTTCCGAAAAGATGGTTCTGATGTATGCATTAAACAGTAAGACACAGAATTGGTGGAATGAAGTAACCGTCATTCTTTGGGGCGCAACTGCTAAACTTGCTGCTGAGAACCAATTAATACGGGAAAAAATAAAAATGGCAATACACACCGGTGTTATCTTTTCTGCATGCAAAGCCTGTGCAGACCAGCTGGGAGTTACAGATCAGCTGACAGAGCTCGGCATTGAAGTGAAATATTGGGGTGACGGATTAACAGAGATATTAAAAGAAGGCGAGCAGTTACTGACGATTTAATCGGAACATGTCTCTGCCGTTGAAATTAATTTATCAAGGGAGGTTAAATCCTCCTACCAAGTTCTTTGTAAATTTTATTAGTATTTAAGGGAGGATAATATCCTCCTATCAAGTTCTTAGTAAATTCTATAAGTATTTAAGGAGGATTAAGCATGAAATCTCTAGAAGAGCTTAAGGCAATCAGGGAAAAGATGCAGGGCCAGATCGGAATTCGTAACGAATCAAGCGATCAGACACGTGTTGTTGTTGGTATGGCTACCTGCGGTATCGCAAGCGGTGCAAGACCTGTTCTTACCGCACTTGCTGATGCAGTTCAGTCCAAGGGCCTCACTAACGTAGCAGTTACACAGACCGGATGTATTGGCTTATGCCAGTACGAACCTATCGTTGAGATATTTGAACCCGGAAAAGATAAAGTAACCTATATTAAGATGACTCCCGAGAAAGCACTTGAAGTCGTTGATCACCATTTAATTCACGGTGAGATTGTTAAAAAATACACGATTGCCGAAGTACTCGGCTAATCCGAAGGAGGACACATAATGTATCGTTCACACGTATTGGTTTGCGGTGGTACCGGATGTACTTCCTCTGGAAGTGCTAAGATTATCGAGTCACTGCAGGCAGAAATTAAAAAGAGTGGTCTCAGTACCGAAGTTTCCGTAGTACAGACAGGCTGTCACGGACTTTGTGCATTAGGACCGATTGTCATTATTTATCCGGAGGCAACCTTCTATGCTATGGTTAAGGAAGAGGACGTTCCGGAGATCGTATCCGAACACTTATTAAAGGGACGTATCGTTACACGCCTCCTTTACAAGGAAATGGTTACGGATGAGGGCGGCATCAAGTCCTTAAATGATACTGACTTCTACAAGAAGCAGCACAGAATTGCACTTCGCAACTGTGGTGTCATTAATCCCGAGAACATTGACGAATACATCGGAACCGGCGGTTATGAAGCTCTTGGTAAGGTTCTTACCGAATATTCTCCCGATCAGGTTATCCAGACTATCTTAGACAGTGGTCTTCGCGGACGTGGCGGCGGTGGTTTCCCGACAGGCTTAAAGTGGAAGCTTGCCAAGGGAAATGATGCTGACCAGAAGTATGTATGCTGTAACGCCGACGAAGGTGACCCGGGTGCATTCATGGATCGTTCCGTATTAGAGGGTGACCCGCATGTTGTACTTGAGGCTATGGCAATTGCAGGCTATGCAATCGGCGCATCCCAGGGTTACATCTACGTACGTGCCGAGTATCCGATCGCAGTAGATCGTCTTGTGATCGCAATCGGTCAGGCCAGAGAATATGGCTTACTTGGTAAGAATATCTTCAATAGCGGCTTTGATTTTGATATTGACATAAGACTTGGTGCAGGCGCATTCGTATGTGGTGAAGAGACCGCGCTGATGACCTCCATCGAAGGTAACCGCGGCGAGCCTCGTCCACGTCCTCCGTTCCCTGCACAGAAGGGTCTGTTCCAGAAGCCTACCATCTTAAATAATGTTGAGACCTATGCTAACATTCCTCAGATCATCATAAACGGTCCCGAATGGTTCGCAGCAATGGGTACCGAGAAATCCAAGGGCACCAAGGTATTCGCTCTTGGCGGCAAGATCAACAATACAGGTCTTGTGGAAATCCCTATGGGTACTCCTCTTCGCGAAGTAATCGAAGAAATCGGTGGCGGTATCCCGAACGGCAAGAAGTTTAAGGCTGCTCAGACAGGTGGTCCGTCCGGCGGATGTATCCCTACAGAGCATTTTGATATCCCGATCGACTATGATAACTTAATCAGCATCGGTTCCATGATGGGCTCCGGCGGTCTGATCGTAATGGACGAAGACAACTGTATGGTTGATATCGCAAAATTCTTCCTTGAATTCACCGTGGATGAGTCCTGTGGTAAATGTACTCCCTGCCGTATCGGTACCAAGCGTCTGTATGAAATCCTTGACAAGATCACCAAGGGTCAGGGAACCATGGAAGATCTGGATAAGTTAGAGGATCTTTGCTACTATATCAAGGAGAATGCTCTCTGCGGCCTTGGTCAGACAGCTCCCAACCCGGTATTATCAACATTACGTTATTTCAAAGACGAATATGTTGCTCATGTAGTTGATAAGAAATGTCCTGCAGGTGTATGTAAGGCTCTTCTTTCCTACATTATTGACGCTGACAAGTGTAAAGGCTGTACACTTTGCGCAAGAATTTGCCCTAACGGTGCAATTCAAGGTAAGGTTAAGGAAGCACACCTTATCGACCAGAGCAAATGTATCAAGTGCGGCGCTTGTATGGAGAAATGTAAATTCGACGCTATCTCTAAGAAGTAACGATTACATGTTAGATTATATCAAGATGGAGGTATAAAATGGAAACGGTTAATATTAAAATAAATGGCATGCCAATTCAAGCACCCAAGGGCGCTACCATATTAGAAGCGGCAAAGCTTGCCTGCATCGATGTCCCTACACTCTGTTTCTTAAAGGATATCAATGAAATCGGCGCTTGTCGAATCTGTGTCGTTGAAGTCAAGGGTGCCAGAAGCCTTGTTGCTTCCTGTATGTATCCGATTTCGGAAGGCATGGAAATCATCACAAATTCACCTAAGGTTCTCGCTTCCCGTAAGAAGACCTTGGAGCTGATCTTATCCGATCATGACAGAAAATGTTTGTCCTGCGTACGCAGCGGTAATTGCGAGCTTCAGAAGCTTTGCAATGACTTAAACGTAAAGGATGAATATCTGTATGACGGTTCCCGCAGTCACTATGAGTTAGATGACACTTCTGCTCATATGGTACGCGATAATAACAAATGTATCCTCTGCAGACGTTGTTCTGCTGTATGTGAAAAGATCCAGGGCATCGGCGTGATCGGAGCAAATGAGCGTGGTTTTGACACCAACATCTCCTGTGCCTTCGATATGGGCTTAGGCGATACCAGCTGTGTATCCTGCGGTCAGTGTATCGCAGTATGTCCTACCGGCGCATTGTTAGAGAAGGATTATACCGATGATGTATTTGCAGCTCTTGCAGATCCTGATAAATATGTTATCGTTCAGTCCGCTCCTGCTGTTCGTGCAGCTTTAGGCGAAGCATTCGGTCTCCCGATCGGAACCAATGTGGAAGGCAAGATGGTTGCTGCACTTCGTCGTTTAGGTTTTGATAAGGTATTTGATACTAACTTCGCTGCTGACTTAACCATTATGGAAGAAGCAAACGAGTTGATTGGCAGAATTCAGAATGGTGGTAAATTACCGATGATCACCTCCTGTTCTCCCGGTTGGATCAAATACTGCGAGCATTATTATCCTGATATGTTAGATAATTTATCAAGCTGTAAATCTCCTCAGCAGATGTTCGGTGCCATCACCAAGACCTACTTTGCAGAGAAGAACGGCATTGATCCGGGGAAGATCGTTATGGTCAGCGTAATGCCTTGTACCGCGAAGAAGTTCGAGATCGGAAGATCCGATCAGAGCGCAGCAGGTGTTCCGGATGTAGATCTCTCCATCACCACTCGCGAGCTGGCAAGAATGATTGAGCGTGTAGGCATTAACTTCTTATCTCTTCCGGATGAGAATTTTGACGATCCGCTTGGCAGATCTACCGGTGCTGCAGTTATCTTCGGTGCTACCGGTGGTGTAATGGAAGCAGCACTTCGTACCGCAGTTGAGACCTTAACCGGCGAAGAGCTTCCCAGCCCTGATTTCAAGGAAGTTAGAGGTACACAGGGCATCAAGGAAGCTACTTACCAAGTTGCAGGTCTTGATGTTAGTATCGCAGTGGCATCCGGTCTTGCGAATGCAAGAAAGCTTCTGGATGATGTAAAGTCCGGTAAAGCCAACTATCATTTCATAGAAATCATGGGATGCCCCGGCGGCTGTGTAAACGGCGGCGGACAGCCTCAGCAGCCTGGTGTAGTTAGAAACTTCTCGGACATCAGAGCGCTCCGCGCGAAAGCACTCTATGATAGCGACGCTAATAATTCTGTAAGAAAGTCTCATGAGAACGAGGCAATTAAGACTCTCTACAGTGACTACCTTGGCAAGCCGGGCAGCCATAAGGCTCATGATATTCTTCATACTACCTATGTAAAGAGATCCGTAAATCAGTTTTAATCGTTAAATCATAGCAAGCTTTGCTAATGCTAAAGAGGGATAAGAGAAAATACTCTTATCCCTTTTTTATCTTAATTCTATTCAAGAATTAGTTCCTTCTGTAACCCGTCCGGCCTCCTCTCACTGCTACAATTTCCTCCGGTCTATTGACAAAAACTACCTGTAATCATATACTTTAGATACAGAAGATGATTTTCTTACCAAGGCTAAGATTATTAAAAAGAGGTTGCACTATTACATAAGGCACTGTTACAGAAGCCTGCTTAAAGAAGGCAGGTGCTATCAGGAAGGAGCGGATGTATATGGCTACAAAAAGAATTGAAGAACCATTACTGCTACTTGATAATAGTAATATGAACACCTTATTCAACGAAGGCGAGTTCAAATGTACCAATATGACCTTTGAAGAAGTCCATGAAATCATCGGAATGTATCGCAAAGATGAAATCATTATTTGTTTTTCCAATCCGGAAGCTTATGATATCATATTCAACCACATAGGAATACCCAAGCGTGATTATGAGTATAAACCCATACGGAACATGCGTGTTAATCAGGATGGAATTATCTTCAAGAAATATGTTACTCCTTCAGAGACCCAGCCGATCATCCATGTCGAAGGCGTGGAAGCGAAAAAGATTCAGAATATCTATATTTATTGTGTTCATGTGACCAGGATCAAATAAAATATGACCGCCGATTGACACGTTTAAGCTTAAGCGGATTACAGAGTTTTTATCCTATCGAAAGAACTTTCTCATAAGATAATATGGATGAAACAGGGTATTGTATGCTCTAATTTACAATACCCTGTTTTTATATATTTTTGTATATTTTTCTCTTTTTGGGTCTTTTTGTCTGCTTATTTCCTTTTATTGCTATTATATTGTCATTATTTAATAAATTCTCACAATTTTTCGCTCAGTTTCTTCTCCCAATTTTGTAACAATTTATTATTAAATCTGCCCGTCTAAAATACGATATAACTGATAGAATGTTTAAACTATTTTAAGTAACAGGAAATCATTTCATATTACTGGAAAGGACTGGCACCATGAAAATCAAATGGAAAATTGTATTGGCCCTGGATGTATTCTTTGTCATTTTAATCTTTCTCTCTTTACTGGTGTTTCAAACGAAGCTGACAAGTTTAGTCGCAGCTAAAACCTCAAAAGAGCTTATGAATTATTCAGATCTCGGCTTGAAGCTGCTGGACAATTATTACCCCGGTGAGTGGAGCACGGAGAATGGTCAGCTTACGAAGGGTGGTACCCTGCTGAATGAAAACTATGAGGTAGTGGATGAAATAACAGAAAACTCCGGTATCCTTGCAACAATATTCGCGGGAGATACCAGAATTTCAACGACAGTGAAGGATTCTTCCGGAAGCAGGCAGGTCGGTACGAAAGCCTCTGAAAAAGTGATACAGAAGGTCTTAAAAGGCGGAGAACCTTATCAGGGTAACGCTCCTGTTGCTGGCAGACCGGCGGATACCTATTATATACCCTTAAAAGACAAGAACGGTAATATTGTAGGTATGTGGTTCGTCGGAATCTATTCGGATGTAATCAAGACAGAAATCTCTACTGCCATGACTTCCATTGCCCTCATTCTCGGATGCTTTGTGCTAATAGGCTCTATCGTTTCTTATTTACTGGGAAATTATATGTCTAAGGGTTATGTTGCTTTAAAGAGTTTTCTGGAAAAGTTGGAACAGGGCAATTTTAACAATCACTTTCACGATAGCACTCTTGCACGTAAAGATGAGATTGGCGACATCTTCCGATCGTTTCAACATATGCAGGAAAGGGTAGGCGCAATCATCTCCGGCATCAAGGGAAATGCTGAGCAGATTAGTTCCTCTTCCTCAGTTCTGGCTGAGAATGCGGATATGGTATACCGTGATATCGAGGATATCTCAGCGACGACGGAAGAGCTCTCCGCAGGCATGGAAGAAACTGCTGCGTCCTCGGAAGAAATGAACGCTACCTCTGTTTCAATAGAAGAAGAGATTATACGAGTTACGAAAAAAGCAACGAATGGCCAGGAAATCGCCGCTGAAATCAAGGAACGTGCACAGGGCTTGAAGAAAACTGCCATAGAATCTCAACAAACTGCCGTAGAAATATATGAGAACACCAACAGGAAACTCCGTCAGTCATTGGAAAAGGCCTCAGCCATAGACGAAATCAAATCGCTTTCAAAGACCATCCTGGAGATTACTGCGCAGACCAATCTATTATCTCTGAATGCTTCTATAGAATCTGCACGCGCAGGTGAAGCCGGCAAAGGCTTTGCTGTCGTAGCCAGAGAAATCAGCGTACTGGCACAGAATTCAAAGCAGGCGGTAGCCAAAATCGATTCCATTTCCGGCGAAATAGCAGTAGCAGTTGAGGAAATTGTCACTAATGCAAAGCTTCTGTTAGAGTTCGTTGATTCAAAAGTTATTACGGATTATGCGGTACTGGTGGAGACCGGTGAACAGTATGATACCGATGCAAATACCATTGAAAATATGGTAGAGGAAATTCGAAGCTCCGCGACACAGCTCAGCGAATCCGTCCGTTATATCAGGCAAGCGATCGATGAGGTCACTACTGCTACAACCGAGGGCTCGAAAGGTTCTTCCGACATTGCCAATAAGTCTACTTCCATCTTCCATAAGACAACGGAGGTACTGGAACAGGCAAAAGCAAATAAACAAATTGCTGCCGATCTAGAGGACCAGGTACAGTTTTTCAATATCAACTAGAGTAGCACAAGCTACTCATCCCAAAGCAAACTACATTCGCTATACGGAGATGCTGTTTATTCTATGGATAAGTTCGAAGAACTTTCCCATAGAATAAAAGATACGCCCTGTGGGAGCAGGGCGTATCTTTTTGCTGGGAACAATATATAAGGGGAAGTATATATAATGAGGGGTTATATATACTGTAGATGTAAGCAATTTTATTATTTAGTCACTCCCGGAAAGGAGCTCTTATTAACTTTAATAATGATTACTGTTACTGATATTATAATATATCATATTGTTTCACTTGTCAATCATTATTTTAATATTTTTATTATTTATTTTTCCAAGCATCTATCGGAAGGTTTATGTTAATTATAGCCTCTTTTCCCGAATAAAACTGTGATTAGAATCAAAAAACGGCTGTTTCAAAATACAGTAACAGGTATTTTGAAACAGCCGTTAAATTCCAACCTCTTATTCATTTGGTACTCTTACTTCTTAGCGCAATTCGGGCATAAACCATAAAAAAAGGTTACATGACCGTCTATTCTGCCATCAAATTCAGCGCCTGCCACCTTATTGATATGATCAATCGATTCCATCTCAATATCAAGCACCCTGCCGCAGCCTTTACAAAGAAAGTGATAGTGTGGTTTAGGGTTCCCGTCAAAGCGGTCACTGCCATCCTGGCAGTTGATCTTGAGGATCTCTCCTTGCTCTGCCAACAGGTTAAGATTACGGTAAACCGTACCCAGACTGATATTCGGATGTGTGGCTCTGATATTCATGTATATCGTATCCGCTGTCGGATGCTCTTTTGTTTGCGCAAGATAATCCTTAATCGCTTCCCTTTGTCTGCTGTATTTATTGATAGCCATAATAAACACTCCTTGCAATAATAGTAATTATTATTATATGCTATCTGTCTTCATTAGTCAAGATATTTCACATGGCCGGACTATTTGCGGTTCGCCGGCTCAATATTGATACTTTTACCCTTAATCTTCGCCGTCTTCATTACTTGGATCACCTCGGATGCATATTCTCTCGGCACCTCTACAAAGGTGTATTTATCATACATATCGATAGAACCGATCAGCTTTCCGGGCATTCCTGTCTCACCGGCAATCGCACCCAAGATATCTCCCGGTTTGATTCTCTGATTTTTACCCAGATTGATGAAAAGTCTTACCATACCTGCTTCCGCACCGGTATCTCCAAAATCTTCAACTGCTTTCTCTTCATCCTTCGTACAGTCATCGCCCATCATCAGCTTTAAGAAGGCAGCGGCAATATCTAAGGAAGTATACTCCTCCTCATTGACCCTTTCCTCAATGATATTCATCATCTTGGAGAGGTCCTCATTCTCAATGATAGATGCCAGTTTATCCAGTATCTTATCTGCTTTTACAGCGGTTACATCATTCACGGACGGGATCGGCTGTGCCTTTACCTTTGTCTTGCAGTATCTCATGATGTCCTTCAGTTTATAGATTTCTCTTCCTACCACCAGAGTAAATGCTCTTCCCTCCCGACCGGCACGTCCGGTACGACCGATACGGTGTACATAATACTCATCGTCCTGCGGCACATCATAATTGAAAACCGCCTCTACATCATCCACGTCAATTCCTCTTGCTGCTACATCGGTAGCTACGAGAATCTCTGTCCTTCCATTACGGAAGCTGTGCATGACTCGATCTCTCTGCTGCTGCTTTAAATCACCATGAAGTCCTTCTGCAAAATAACCTCGGCCCTGAAGCGCTGCTGTCAGCTCATCCACCTGTTTCTTTGTATTGCAAAATACCAGGGAAAGCTTCGGATTGTACATATCAAGGAGACGGGATAATACCTCCTCCTTATTTCTGGGTGTAACTTCATAGTAAAACTGCTCGATTTTCGGAACTGTCAGCTCCTTCTTTACCACCCGGATCATTTCTGCATCCTTCTGGTAGGTCCTGGCAATTTCAAGAATAGGACCGGGCATAGTAGCAGAAAAAAGTACTGTCTGTCTTTCTTCCGGAACCTGGCTCAGGATTGTTTCAATATCCTCTCTGAAGCCCATATTCAGCATCTCATCCGCTTCATCCAGTATGACCATATTTACATTATCAAACTTTACGGTCTTTCGTCTCATATGATCCATAACTCGTCCCGGTGTTCCGATAATAATCTGGACCCCTGCTTTTAAGGACCGAATCTGTTTGGAGATCTCCTGCCCACCGTATACCGGAAGAATCTTAATGCCGTGCATAAAGGTGGCAAGCTTCCTGATCTCTTCAGCAACCTGTATTGCAAGCTCCCTGGTGGGGCACAGCACGATAGTCTGAAGATTTCTGCTTTTGGGATCAATCTTCATCAGCAAAGGAATACCAAAGGCCGCTGTCTTTCCTGTTCCCGTCTGCGCCTGCCCTACAATATCCTTGCCCTCCGATATTACCGGTATCGCCTTAGCCTGTATCGGTGACATTTCCTCAAAACCCATTTCCTCCACTGCGCGAAGTATGCTTGGGCTTAATTCCAGTTCATCAAATTTCGTTAATTCCATTCTAATTTCCTTTCTTCGTATCTCTTATCTCATATAATTCCCTTTGACTGTCTGCCCTATGTATCATTGGCTTAAGTCTCCCTCTTAACAAAAGTTAAGTTATTTATATTACATTATATAGTAGTCACATCATTGTCCTGAGTAAATACGCTGTCATGCTTCCCATAAAAAAGCTCTCAGTCTGTTCGACCAAGAGCTGATTCATCTTATATAAACCATATTATGAAACAGATACTTTGCGTAGTATAACATCGAAAGCGCCTTGTTGTCAAGGACTTTCCCAAGTTATTTCCGCTTTCTTCCTGTAGATGAATTTCCTTTCTTCACCGCAGTTTTCTGACCGCGTCCGAAGCTTTCCGTATTGCTTTTTTGCCTGCTTACCGGCTTTGACGCCCCGGATTTATGAAAAGGATCCTCCTTCGTTTTAACCGGTCTACTCTTATCTGAGACAGTCTTGCTCTTTCCATTTCCGATGCTATCCTTACCCTTGCCTGTATATCCCTGTTGATTTCCTTTAGAAGACTTCCTGTTTCCGAACGGTTTCTTACTCTCTGTTGCCTTTGTATTCGAAGCAGTCCACTGTTTCTCTTTTGCAAACTGCCTGGGACGTACCAAGCACTTTTTGTCGAAGCCGATTAGGTCCGCCCGATCCGCTTTGCGAAGCGCTTCCACAACCAGGTCATAATTTTTAGGATTACGGTACTGAATTAAGGCTCTTTGCATCGCCTTCTCATGAGGAGATTTCGGAACATAGACTTCCTTCATTGTCCTGGGATCCAGACCGGTATAATACATACAGGTAGATATGGTGGAAGGGGTAGGATAGAAATCCTGTACCTGTTCGGGCATATAACCAAGATCCCGTAAATATTCCGCCAGTTCCACAGCTTCCTTCAAAGTTGAGCCGGGATGGGAGGAGATCAGATAAGGAACGATGAATTGATTCTTCCCCAGCTTCTGATTCGTCTTTTTATATCTTTCCTGAAACTTCTCGTATACCGCATTCTCCGGTTTACCCATCAGAGACAATACCTGATCGCTGATATGCTCCGGTGCCACCTTCAGCTGTCCGCTGACATGATGTTCACAAAGCTCCTCGAGGAATTGATCATCCTTATCTGCCATCAGGTAATCAAACCGAATGCCGGAGCGGATAAAGACCTTTTTCACCTTGGGTAATGCCCTGAGCTTTCGCAGTAGATTTAGGTAATCCTTGTGATCCACCTTCAGGCTCTTACAGGGCTCCGGGAAGAGGCATTGTTTATTGATGCATGCTCCCTTGGAAAGCTGCTTTTCGCAGGCAGTATGCCTGAAATTAGCCGTCGGGCCGCCCACATCGTGTATATAGCCCTTAAAATCCTTATCCCAGATCAATTGATTGGCTTCGGATAAGATGGACTCATGACTTCTGGTCTGAAGAATGCGCCCCTGATGGAAGGTCAAGGCGCAGTAATTACAGCCGCCAAAACAGCCCCTGTTACTGACCAGGCTGAATTTCACCTCTGTTATAGCAGGAATTCCGCCGGCTGCCTCATAGGAGGGATGATATTCTCTCATATAGGGCAGAGAATATACTCTGTCCATCTCGGCCTGGGTTAGCGGCTTGGCAGGTGGATTCTGCACCACATATTCATTGTCTTTGTATTGCTCCACCAGTCTTTTTCCTGAGTAGGGATCTGTATTGCAGTACTGGATATAAAAGCTTTTCGCAAATTCCTGCTTACTCCCGATTACACTTTGAAAGCTCGGAAGAATAACCGCGTCATAGACCGATTCCAGACCTTTCGCCTTGAACACGGTTCCGTTGATAAACGTGATATCTTTTACGTCCAGTCCACTGTTGAGTGCTTCTGCTATCTCTACGATGGAGTGTTCACCCATGCCATAGGAGATGAGATCCGCCTGGGAATCCAATAGAATTGATCGTTTTACCTTGTCGCTCCAGTAATCATAATGAGCGAGTCTGCGAAGACTTGCTTCTATTCCTCCGATAATGATCGGGATGTTCTTATATCTTTGTCTGATCAGATTACAATATACCACGGTTGCATAATCCGGTCGTTTACCCATTACTCCACCCGGAGAATAGGCGTCCGTCTGGCGTCTTTTCTTGGCAACCGAATAATGATTCACCATGGAATCCATATTTCCGCCGCTTACCAGGAATCCAAGTCTTGGTTCTCCCAGGAGAGTAATGCTGCTATTATCCCTCCAGTCAGGTTGAGCTATGATTCCAACCCTGAAACCATAGCTCTCCAATACTCTGCTGATAATGGCCGGGCCAAAGGATGGATGATCCACATATGCATCTCCTGTCACAAAGACAAAATCGCATTGATCCCATCCTCTTTGCTCCATTTCCTCGATACTAATCGGTAAAAAATCTCTCAGCATTTTTATTCACTTTCTTTATTACAGTTAAAATTACGCTTCAACTGACTGTGCTACAAGGAAATCAACGGTTTTTTCCCAAAGAAGGCTTTCCTTCACCTGATCCTTGGTACCATACTTCTGATAAAACTCATCTTCGGTCTTGACATCATATCTCTTCATATAGTCTGCAACACCCTTAGAGTATTCGTCATCTGACAGGGTAATATTCTCTGCCTTGATCACCGCATTCAGTACAAGCTCCTGTGCAGCTCTGTTCTCGGCATAGGTCTTCTTCTGATCATCATACGATGCCTGAGTCATGCCGTTTGCTTCGATAAATGCAGCCAGATCCATACCGTACATCTGAGCATACTGTGTATAATAGCTTTCCATCTCATAGCTGTAATAGTCAACCAGCGTCTGAGGATAGGAGGAAATCTTTGAGTTCGTTACAACAGTCTGGATGATACTGTTGATCTTCGCATTCTTCATCGTAGTTTCATTGGAAGCCGTCAGATCAGCACGAGTCTTGTCCTTATATTCGGCAACAGTTTTATAATCTGTATTTTTTGTTACATAGTCATCATTTAACTCAGGTAATTTCTTCACTTTGATAGAATTGATGGTAACATTGAATACAACTGCTTTTCCTGCCAGATCAGCTGCCTGATAGTCTGCAGGGAAGGTAAGGTCAAGCTTAACCTTCTCACCGGTCTTATGTCCGATCAGACCATCCTCAAAGCCTGCTATGAAGTTGCCTGAACCGATTTCAAGATCGTATCCCTTTGCGGTACCACCGTCAAATGCAACACCGTCCTTCAGACCCTCATAGTCGATATTAACGATATCGCCCTTCTGAATCGCTCTGTCCTTTACCTCTTCCTCTGTTGCATTAGCATCCATTTCATCCTGGATTGCCTTGTCAACATCTGCATCAGTTACTTCAAGTTTATCATAAGTAGCTTTCACACCCTTATACTGTCCCAGTGTGATATAATCGCTCACTTCATATGCTTCTTTAACCGGAGCCTGAACTGCAGGGGTAGGCTGTGCCGTAACTTCGGCAGTATTATCCGCTGCTCCTGTTACAGCTGCTGTATTCGGATTGCTATCCTTAGTAACATTGTTGTCCAGCTCGCTTGCTATGTTCTTTTTCCCACATCCCCAAGCCAGCAGCATAACACTTATGCTTATAACCAATAATAATGCTTTTTTCTTCATTCTTATACCCTTTCCTTTTCAATCCGGCATGACCCTATTGTTATCCGGAATTATATTTACAGTGCTATATTCCGTTATATCATATTTGAATTGAAAAAGAAAGTAAATTTCAAAATTTCCATAAATATTTCACCGTAAATTCACGGTTTCAGCGTATCTCCATACCAATTCTATCCTCATTCTCCGACGTTTCAAACCATTGGTTTTTAGAATAAAGTGTCAGCTAGCTGACACTGTCAATACTTGCTTTGCAAGTATTGCCCGACTGCGGGTTGCGAAGCAACAATTACCTTACTGCGTGGTTTGCATCCTGCCCGGAGGGCCTATTAATTCACAGGACGCAATTTCCTATGAATCAGAAACAGGCTGGTGTATCCTATGCATAAGATAAAGATACACCAGCCTGGGTTGATTCCTTTTTCATGGTTATTAAATCTTAACAAAACGGTCAACATCGGTGACAAAGATTGTCGCACCGCCTACATTCACGACTACATTCATGGAGGCATATTCAATTGCACCGACCGGGTTAGATATGATCTGCTGCCTCGGCCCACATTCCTTTTTCACAATCTCTATTACCTGATCTACTTTATCTTCATCAGTACCTATCATCAGGGTGGTATTCCCTTCTCTCAGAAAGCCGCCGGTACTGGCCAGCTTAGTAACATAAAAACCCTGTTTGTTCAGTGCTTCCGTTACATAACTACTATCTACATTACGGACGATCACATATATTAACTTCATATAAATCCCATCCTTTCTATCCAATATCCCGCCTATGCGAAATTTGTGAAGGCAAACAATTTACATTCCATATCAGAAGACTATTCTTCTGATTTCATTATAGTATATGGATACCGGAAAGTAAAGCCAAATTCCCTAATCCAATATCCAAAACACTTCTGACTTCTTCGGCTTTTTTCGCAAGGAAGAGGCTGTCAGAGCAGTGATTATTAATCGCTGCTCTGACAGCCTCTTTCTAAAGGGGGGAAAGTGAAAGATTTTTCAAATCTTCACTCTGGAGAGGAAATAGTTATGAAATCCATCTATGTTAATTTTACTTGTTGTTAGGCGAAGCCAGTAACCGCTCTGCAGTCGTGGCTTCTTTGAATTAACTTATATCTGTATTATAAACGGTAATTGTGTTCATTTTATTACTGAACGGTGAATTAATTATGAAGAATAAAACGAATTGTTCATAAATAATACAGGCACGACGGTTTTCCGAAAAAAGGCTGCTGCAAAGCGCTCGTGATTGACTAAGGTAAGAATAGCAGGCATCCCATAATACACTATTTGACGGACAGATTACTGATGTTGTAAGACAAGAGCAAACATACGTGTTTGATCATGGCTTACAAAATAGTAAGATGTCCGGCAACCTGTGTGTGAGGGATGCCTGCTATCCTTACCTTATCTTATTCAAATGTCTTGAAACAGCCTTTTCGAATATTCCTACAGCTTCTCTACGCCAAGGGTTACATCCTCGCCGTTTAAGTTCCATTCCTTAGTAAAGCCCTGCGCTTTATCCAGGAGAAGCTCCTTCGCCAATACCTGTGACTTAATCTCCTCAGCATTGCGGAGGATGATTTCCTTTATCTTATCGTTACCGCTCTGGGATACACGGATCTGATCCATGACTTCAAAATTCGCTTCTTTTCGCATGGTCTGGATCTTACTGATAATCTCATTCACAAAACCTTCCTCGATCAGCTCCTCGGTCAGGTTGGTATCCAGAACTACGGTAATACCATGATCGGAGTCAGAGACAAAGCCTTCCGTCTGAGCTGCCTCGATCAGCAGATCATCCTTTTCGAGTACTGCTTCCGCACCTTCTAAGGTAATCTTCAGATGACCCGTAGCATTGATCTCATCCATTGCTTCGTTGCCGTTCAGCTCTGCAAGGATGGTACGGATTGCACCGATCTGCTTGCCGAATTTCGGCCCCAGGGTCTTTAACTGCGGCTTAAAGCTATAGGAAGTAAAGCTTCTCACATCATTTGTGAATACGACTTCTTTTACATTCAGTTCCTCTGCGATAATTGCGGTATAGAATTCGGATACAGCCTTGTCTGCCTTTACATACATCTTTCCGATCGGCTGACGATTCTTGATATTTGCAGCATTTCTGCAGGCACGGCCAAGTACGACCACCTCAAGCACTTCTTCCATATCTGCTTCCAGTTCCGTATCGATCCAATCCTCATGGTATACCGGATAGTCACAAAGATGGATGCTCTTCGGTGCCTTCTTATCTACATTGCGAACCAGATTCTGATAGATATCCTCTGTCATGAATGGGATAAACGGTGCGGATAGCTTCGATACAGTAACCAATGCGGTATATAAGGTCATATACGCATTAATCTTATCCTGCGGCATCCCCTTCGTCCAGAAACGCTCCCTGCTTCTTCTTACGTACCAGTTGGACAGTTCATCCACGAAATCAGCGAGAAGTCTAGCTGCTTCGGTAATCTGGTAATTGTCCAGAAGCTCATCCACGGATTTCACCAGCGTGTTTAATCTTGAAAGGAGCCATTTATCCATTACAGGAAGCTTATCATATTCCAAAGAATATTTGGTGGCATCAAACTGATCGATATTTGCATAGAGAACGAAGAATGCATAGGTATTCCAGAGAGTACCCATGAATTTTCTCTGTCCTTCGGTCACCGTCCCATGATGGAAACGATTCGGCAGCCACAGCGCCGAGTTGATATAGAAATACCAACGGATGGCATCTGCACCATGCTGGTCCAGCGCATCGAAGGGATCTACGGCATTCCCTTTGGACTTTGACATCTTCTGTCCGTTCTCGTCCTGTACGTGTCCTAACACGATTACATTCTTAAAAGGAGCTTTCTTAAAGATGAGAGTGGAAATTGCAAGCAGGGAATAGAACCAGCCTCTGGTCTGATCCACCGCCTCACTGATAAAGTCAGCCGGGAAATTATCTTCAAAGGTCTCCTTGTTCTCAAAGGGATAATGCCACTGTGCGAATGGCATGGAGCCCGAATCATACCAGCAGTCGATAACCGGTTTTACACGTGTCATCTGCTTGCCGCATTCGGGGCATTTGATCGTAACCGCATCGATGAAGGGTCTGTGAAGCTCTATATCGTCCGGGCAATTATCGGACATGGACTTCAGTTCTTCGATACTTCCGATGCAATGGCGGTGTCCGTCCTCACATTCCCAGATCGGAAGTGGAGTTCCCCAATATCGGTCACGGGAAAGACCCCAATCCTGAACGTTCTTCAGCCAGTCTCCGAAACGACCCTGACCGATACTCTCCGGCATCCAGTTGATTGTATTGTTATTGGCAATCAGCTCATCCCTGACTGCAGTCATCTTGATAAACCAGGATTCTCTTGCGTAATAAATCAAAGGAGTGTCACAGCGCCAGCAGAAGGGATAGCTGTGTTCAAATTTCAGTATCTTAAACAGTAATTTCTTCTGAGCCAGCATCTTCATGATCGGCTCATCCGCTTTCTTGCAGAACATTCCGGCAAAATCAACCGCTTCCGGCTTAAATTCACCTTTGCCGTCAATCAACTGTACAAAGGGAAGGTCATAATTCTTACCGACGCGGGAGTCATCCTCACCGAAGGCAGGTGCGATATGAACGACACCGGTACCATCGGATAAGGTTACATAGCTGTCACAGGTGACATAATGTCCCTTCTTATCCAATTTGGCATAATCAAATAAAGGTTCATATTCCTTGTATTCCAAATCTTTTCCGACATAGGTCTCTTCTATCTCATAGTCACCCTCCAGAACACTAAGCAACGCTTCTGCCAGGATATAATGCTCTGTTGCGGCCGCCACTGCCGGTTCATGGGCATGCTCCTCGTGTCCGTGGGAATGTCCGCAGGCGCAGCTGCCGTCCTTCTTTAGAACATTGCCCTTCTCATCCACGGTAACCTTAACCTTCACATAGGTTTCCACCGGATTGACACAGAGTGCTACATTGGAAGGCAGTGTCCAAGGGGTCGTGGTCCAGGCCAGAATATACTCGTCTGAGGTCCCTTTTACCCGGAATTTTGCAATGACGGATTTCTCCTTCACATCCTTATAACCTTGTGCAACCTCATGGCTGGAAAGAGGGGTTCCGCATCTCGGGCAGTAAGGCACGATCTTAAAGCCCTTGTATAAAAGACCCTTCTCCCAGATCTGCTTCAAGGACCACCATTCGGATTCGATATAACTGTTATGATAAGTTACATAAGGATTATCCATATCAGCCCAGAAGCCGACCGTACCGGAGAAATCCTCCCACATGCCCTTATACTTCCATACGCTTTCCTTACATTCCTGAATGAACGGCTCCAATCCGTATTCCTCGATCTGCTCCTTACCGTCGATACCGAGCTTCTTCTCAACCTCCAGCTCCACCGGAAGTCCGTGGGTATCCCAGCCTGCCTTTCGAAGGACCTTATAGCCCTTCATGGTTCTGTATCTCGGAATCATATCCTTAATAACTCTTGTCAGCACGTGACCGATATGCGGTTTTCCATTTGCCGTCGGCGGTCCGTCATAGAAGGTATAAGTCTCACCCTCCTTGCGTTCCTCGATGCTGGCTTCGAATATATTGTTCTCCTGCCAGAATTTCAATACCTTTTTTTCACGGTCGACAAAGTTTAAATCAGTTGACACCTTATCGTACATACAAATCCTCCTCGCATAATAACATAAGATTTTAAATAGATTTTCAGGAGGCTTTTTCCTCCAAAACAATTACTGTCTCATCATTTCCTAACCTATATTCTGTTCCTGCAGATAACCTTTTATAAATAAGAATGAACATAGAATTTTCCTATAGAAGAACAAAGTGTCAGCTAGCTGACACTTTCGCGCCCGAGCGGGTTGCGTAGCAACATACTTCCCTTTCGCGAGGTGCGCATCCATAGCGGAGCGTTTTTATGTAATAGGACGCATTTTCCTATTACATAAAAAAAAGCTCTCATCCGAAATAGGATGAGAGCATATGCTTTCACTTAACCACCTGTTTCACGTACTCCACAACCTTGGTAAGCTGCCTATATTACATGTCAGGATTGTCTGCGCGGATGAGAACTCGAAGACTTCGTCCGCTTACCGTGGATATACATTATCTATATAACGGTAGATACCGGCTTAACCTACTCAGCCTGTATCCGACACGCCTTTGGGTCTTGCAACTAGGGAGTGATTTTCAGTCATAAGCTACTGGTACCGGGCTCACACTGCCCCCGGTTCGCTGAGACGTTCGTCTTATCCTTACTCTCTCCGTCAACGTTTTTATCAATTTTCATAATAATAGTATAAATTATTTCTAATGTCAATAGTTTTATTTCATTATAAAAGGCATCCTGAATGATTAAGCCTTGATAAATAACTATTGATTTCAAGCATGGTTAATGTATAATTTTACCATACAAACCATCTCGTCATGCCAATAAATACGATTTAGGAGAAATCATCATGAAAATGTTAAAGCCTTATTTGATAGGAACCGCAGTTATATTAGCTCTGTCTGTCATGTTGTTTATCAGTTATTCAAAATCCAATAATGACGATATCGGTTGGATCAAGGATTTCTCCTTTGACGAAACACAAATTCACGATATTTCCTTCCAATTTTTGAACCCCTGTCCCTCAATACCAGTAAAAATAGGTTCCAAAACTGTCCGGCTGGAATTTGATACTGGCAATGGAATGGGTATTTTCATAACAACTGCACTGAAGGATAAGGTTGATTATGAAGTGACAGGTACGATTACAGAACTTAATGCCGATGGAACATATCGGGGAGACGGTAAAGCCATCCTTTTGAAAAGAATGTCTATCTTCGGGAAAGATTATTATGATATTGCATCCTCCATTACGGATTGGAGAATGTTCGGCTTCTTTAAAATAAATGGCACCATCGGCCTCAAATATTTCGATCATAAAGTAATAGCGTTAGATTATAAAAACAAAAAGATTACTCTCAGTGATAAGGCCATTGATTACAGTAAACTACAAAATATGAACTATACCATATTACCTCTTATCAAATCAGATTTGAAGAACGAACAGGATTTATTGTTTTTCGAAGGAGAAGTTAACGGAGAAAAAAGTACGATTTATCTTGATACCGGTTCCAGCCGTTCCTTCTACAATCTGGAGAATGCCGGAAATAAGCTTGCAGTGAAGTTGGGCGAAAAAGCTTATACCTTCCCTTGTAAAAAGATGAAATATGGCGATATAGGATTCTCGGATTCCTTCCGATATCCGCTTAAACTGGCAATTAATTCTGATTTACTAAAGGCTAATCATATTGTTATCATAATTGATAAGCTTCAAAACAATTTGATCATCAGCCAAAATTAAAGCCCAAGCTCCTTCATCCACTCCAAGGCCTGCTCTTCTCTTTCAAAATGCAGCACCTCAATGGCTGTTTCCGAATCATTTTGATGCATCTGTGACAGCAGCTTCATATAGGGTGTATTGCTGTCCAGAAATGCGATTGCGCAGCAGCCTTCTCTTTCCAGCATGCGATGCAGTCTGATGTAAGCCTCTGAGGTTTCCCTCGGGAGAATTGGGTCCAGCCTTGTAGGGTCGGCGATATAGCCCCATTTCTGCTTCCCGAAGCTCCTTGCTACCGACAGGACCGTCCTACTC
Source organism: Bacillota bacterium (assembly GCA_023414985.1). Taxonomy (GTDB): domain Bacteria; phylum Bacillota; class Clostridia; order Lachnospirales; family Lachnospiraceae; genus Mobilitalea. Next base: position 26,385 of record JAEZLY010000237.1, read on the forward strand.
AACTCTTCTACATCCAGAGGTGACCATTTCCCAAAGCCGGCTGACTTTACGATCGGCCTCCCGGGAATTTCAACTACAAACCCCTTTTCATTTGTATACATTATATAACCCCCATGTAACACTTAATTAAGAAAAATGATAATCCTTTATACAGATTATTCTAGCATTTTCCCTATTATTTTTCAATAAATTGAAATATATTTCATAATATTATTAATAATTCAAAACTCTTTCGACCATTTTTTTACATTTATTGTTTCCAAGCTAAAATTCACTGCCTCTTTAACAATATAATTCCAAAAAAGAATATCCTCCCTTCCGACATTTGTCCTTTTCAATTTTAAAGAAAAAACAAAATATTACTTCCGTCGATTGATGCCTTGACTTCTCCTTGATTCTGGTATATGGTTTGTTATGATGTTATTGTTACATTGATTTCAGCATCACATTTGCATTAGGAACTGCCCCGCGGCAGCATGGAGGTTATCATGGGGAAACAAAATCTGACCTTATTAACGGATTTTTATGAACTGACGATGATGCAGGGTTACTATAATAATAAGAATAACGAGACCGTTATCTTTGATGTATTCTATCGGGAGAATCCGAGCGGAAGCGGTTATGCCATCTGCGCCGGATTGGAGCAGGCCATCGATTACATCAATGCTTTAAGCTTTTCCGATGAGGACATTGCCTATTTAAGAAGCCTGGAAATATTCCAGGAGGATTTCCTTTCTTATTTAAAGGGATTTCACTTTACCGGAGATATCTATGCTATTCCTGAAGGAACCGTAGTATTCCCGATGGAACCGCTGATGAAAGTGATTGCTCCTATCATGGAAGCCCAGCTTTTAGAAACCGCTCTTCTTAACATCATCAATCATCAGAGTCTGATAGCCACCAAAGCCTCTCGTGTGGTTTATGCGGCAGGCGGTCAGCCTGTTATGGAATTCGGACTCAGAAGAGCCCAGGGACCGGATGCAGGAACCTTAGGTGCCAGAGCAGCAGTAATCGGAGGCTGCATCGGTACCAGTAATGTCTTATCTGCCAAGCTTTATGATCTTCCCGCATTGGGAACCCATGCCCACAGCTGGATCATGAGCTTTGATGACGAACTTTCCGCTTTCCGTAAATATGCAGCGCTATACCCGCAGAATACTACACTGCTTGTTGACACCTATGATACGCTTCGCAGCGGTGTGCCCAATGCCATCAAGGTGTTTGAAGAGCTTCGTACGGCAGGACAGATGCCCGAAAAATACGGCATCCGTCTCGACAGCGGTGACCTTGCCTATCTGTCCAAAAAAGCAAGGAAAATGCTTGATGCGGCAGGCTTTACTGATGCAAAAATCACGGCGTCCAGCGATCTGGATGAGTATCTGATCGATTCTTTAAAGACCCAGGGTGCTAAAATTGACTCCTGGGGCGTCGGAACCAAACTGATTACCTCCAGAGACTGCCCTTCCTTCGGGGGAGTCTATAAACTGGCCGCAATACAAAAGAACGGAACCTTCATACCCAAGATAAAGTTGTCCGACAATCAAGTGAAAATAACCAATCCGGGCAACAAAAAGATTATCCGCATCTACGAAAAAGAGAGCGGCAAGGTCAAGGCTGATCTGATAGCCCTCGCCGATGAGGATTTTTCAGAAAAAGAAAGACTCTTAC
>JAEZLY010000277.1 GCA_023414985.1 Bacillota bacterium
GACATGGATGACTCCCGGGAGCAGTTCTCCAGCTGCCTTATACATATTCGGTATCATTAGTAACAAGCCCTGAGAAGCGGTAAAGGTCGTAGTCAAAGCTCCTGCCTGTAAAGAGCCGTGAAATGCACCGGCGGCACCTGCCTCAGACTGCATTTCTACTACATTTACCTCCTGCCCGAAGATATTCTTTCTTCCGTTTGCAGCCCAATCATCCGTTACTTCTGCCATACCGGAAGAAGGGGTGATGGGATAAATTGCAGCTACTTCTGTAAAGGCATAGGCTGCATATGCCGCGGCGGTATTACCATCTACCGTCATTTGAATTTTTGCCATAGTTATCTCTGTTCCTTTCCTAGTCTTTCATTTAAGGATCCTGTCGCACTTTATTAGGACAGGGACTTCGCTGTTCTTTATAATTTACTTCCGTTGTCAACCCAGTCCTTCGCATCAATGACACGCTCGACATTCGGTTTATTCACCTGATCCACATCATAATTGGACTCCGAATTCTGCCAGGCAGCTGTTCCTTCATTATTTGTCGGATTAGTCGTATCCAATCTCTTGTTGTGTCTACCCTGAAAAATTTCCTTACCCTTGATTAACATAAACTCTTCCTCCATTTCTTACTTTTCATTTGATAGATAAGCACTGCTAGAATACATTTTGTCCGAAATATATCATTCCTATTACCACTGTTATAGAAATCCTAAAAAAAGAACCGACAATTCGGTAATCCCCAACAGCAGCTTCTGCTGACAGTAGATTTCCGAATAATCGGTTCATATCTTTACGATATTCTCTTTTTCTTAGCAGCTCCTTTTAAGACATAAGCCTCTTCTCACCGGTCAGGCTCCGAAGTGGAGCGATATCCTGGGTAAATTCCAGAGTTCCGAGGAAATTACCATCCTTATCACGAACCGCAAAATACCGGATCATTACATATTTGTCCTTCATCTGGATCCAGAAATCCTCATAATCCTTTTTCCCTGATTTTAGGTCCTCCACGATCTGTTCTACGATATGAACGCTTGCCGGGGGATGACAATTGGAAACCTGTCTTCCAATGACTGCCTTGGTTCTTGGAAAGATACGTTCCTTGCCCTGCGTAAAGAATTTTACAGTGCCTTTCTTATCCACAAAGGTAATGTCCACGGGAAGTGTATTCATGACCGCTTCGATTTCCTCCCTGGTCATCAGACCTGTCTCAAAGTTAACATATCCGGGCCCGACAGGCTTTTCTCCTTGTTCCAAAGCCTTTTCCTCCACATTGACCTTTACCGGTTTCCATTCCCGGCCGGGTGTATAGAGGCAGAAGCCAATCTCCTGACTTTCCCTGGCTATTTTAAACCACTCATCTTCTGCCAGAGTCTCCAATACCATCGGGAAGAGGATATTCTCTTCTTTGAATATCATCTCCTCCACTCTTCCGATCGCCGCTTCCAGCTGATCGGACAATGCCTGCTTATTTCCCTGATAATCTTCAATCGCTTTGATCACAGCTTTTAAATCTGCACGGATTTCATCATCCACACCCCACATAACCTTTGGCGGTGCGGTAATCCCATACTTCTCCATATAGGGAAATAATAAATTTTCCTTCCGCAGATAATGCTTGTCGATTTCCCAGAGCTTTTTCATTGACTCCAGTAGCTTATCCCTGTTCTCCTTATTGTCTTCTTTATGAACCTCCTCAAGCAACGGACGTACACTCTTTCTGATCAGACGTTCCATGGCTCTGTTCTCCTGCTTAAAAGTAAAAACAGGATGTCCCGGCTGATCCTCCATATTCTCCGGCATATGGATTTCTTCAATTGTTCCCTTAAATACGGCTGCATGAACATCACAGAGCCTCTGTACCTCTGATACAGGCATGCCTTCCTTGATCAATGCAGTTTCCATCTCGGAAATTTCTGTAGCTGATACACCTTCAATTAATTTTCCGAACCGTTCTTTTACTTCCTCAACACTCTTCCCATCATGAAGCTCCAGAATTAACTCCTTTAATACCTTCTGACGATATTCCCGGTTATTAATATACTCGCTCATACAATCCTCCTTTTCTATTTACTAGCCTGCTATCGGGATAATTTTCCCCGTTCTGTTTCATTAGCCTGTGGCAGAGCACATTTCTTTCAAGTATTCTGCCTTGTTTTCAATTCAAATATACTCTATATGCCAATTGATTCCTGTGATAGCAATCACAATTCCGAGTTCAGCTTCATCTTAATCCAAATCCTTCAATTTTGCAATTTGCTATTCGTCAATATTCGACACATCTATCGTTTCCCATATCATAATAAAAATGCTGTGTATCTTCTGATTAAAACCTTCTAATCAGAAGATACACAGCATTTTATGTTTAGACTTACGATGTTTATAATACGTTTGCTTTATTCTTTCTGTAATACAGGTATCCCGCCAGGATAATACCGAAGCACACCAGAAAATAATACGGAAACAGAGGATGTGTAACACTTCCCGAGATGATGACCAAGGACCCGATGCAGGCCAGGAAAGGGATAAGGTAACCCTTGACCATTCCTTTGATCTGCCCCTTTTTCGCCAGCTTCATCACGGCATAATAGAGCACAATGTAATTTAGGTAGCTGACTCCGATAGCGATCTCCGAGACATCGCCCTTCATTCCCAGCTTCTGTGTAATATAATGAATCAGCATCCAAACCATGGATAAGGCATAGGCAAATATCGCTGAATTCAGCGGCATACCTGCAAGCTTTGTACTTTCTTTCTTGAGCGTTCCACTTCCCGGTATCATATTTCTGAGTGCAAGGGAATAAGGCATTCTGATAAAACCGAGAGTTATCCCATTCACAGTACCGAGTACTGAGATTACAACAAAGATCAGGATAAACTTGGCTCCGATATTACCGAAAAGCTTTGTTGCAGCTAAAAATGCAGAACCGTCTCCCTGCTCCAATACCTTATCAGGACCCAGTAAAGCAGTGATACCGACAAAATACAACACATAAGCCAGTAAAATCACCAACGGTGAAATGGTAAGAGCCAACGGAAGGTTCCGTTTACTGTTTTTAATTTCATGACAAATGGTGGTTGCAACGATCCAGCCGTCAAAGGAAAAGGCAATCGGAGCAAAAGCCGCCAACCATCCGCCGGCCGCTTTTGCCTGAGAAAAGTCGGTCACACCTTCCGCAATCAGACTCGTAGGATGTCCCAGGAATAAACCTGCCAGTGCTATGATCAATAATGGAATTATTTTGATCACCATGGCGGCATTCTGAAAATAACCGCCGGCCTTCGCTGACAAAGTATTTGTAATAAATAAGACTGTCAGACAGCCAACTCCAATCAGGGTTGTCCGCTCCAGGGTAATCTCCAATCCAAACAGCTGACTGATATAGATACCGGTTACCCAGGCAACGACTGCAGCCAGGGTCGGCAGATATAAGAAGGTCTGAAACCACCCAAAGGCACAGGATGTTCCGATACCGACAAACTCTTCGGTATAAGCAATCACACCGCCCGGGTTATCCGTTCTGGTTGCCAGCTGTGAGATAGTCAGACATCCGAATATAATGGCGATCGCAGCCACAATAAATATCACAATTCCCAGTAATACATTCCCATTCGTATAACTCAATACATTATCCGCTTTAAAAAATATACCTGACCCGATCACAACACCGATAATCATGGTAATCGCGGTAAACAGTCCATATCTTCTCTTATCCATAGCAGCTCTTTCTTCTCCTTATCATCTATTCGTAATCGGAACAAGAAAAACTGCTGCGAAGATACCCTGACCTGCAGCAGTCCTTTCTAATCATATCATGTGTATAATCCATCAATTTTATGATTTCTTGTTACCATTTTTTACACAACCATTTTACTATATCATGATATCATGAGAAGCACAATAGTAACTATAGTAACTCTTTATATTCTTTTAGCGGCTACCTATTATCCTTAAGAGGCTGCTGTATAATAAAAACGTAGATAATGGGGCTGTTGCAATACAGAATATGATACAGAAAGAGAGAGGGCAAGTATTCCCTACCTGATATGCTCGTATACTCGTTATCAGGTTCACGTGCGCGTTCGCATATTTGCAAGCAAGCTTGCATATGTTCACTTTGCTTACGCGTATAATGTACTCTTTGGAAGACACACTGCTGAATTTGTATGTGACAAGCGAACATTTATGTACGATTGTCACATACAAATCAGTAGTATGTCTTCCGACGAGTGTGTGAGGGAAACTAGCCCTTTCTCTTTTGTGGCATTATCACAATTTTGCAGCAGCCCCATTCAATTCTTTTTTCAGCAGCCTCTTAATCCTCCAGTAGCACGGCTCTCACCGGAGCTGCCTCCGCATTCGGTATATTGAGCGGAAGTGCAATCAGCTGATATCGACCTTCCTTCACTTCTTCCAGGTTTATGCCTTCTAGAATATGAATTCCCTTACTCATCAGAGCTAAATGGGTGTCATGCCCGGGTTGATCCCGTTCCACTCCGAGGGCGTCAATCCCCACTCCCTGCACCGGTATCTGAGCCAGATACTCCGCTCCGCTCTTTTCAAGAAAAATAAAGTCTTTTTCAAGGATTGGCTCGATAGAATTTCTTGTCTTCAATAGCACGAAATCACCGGGCAGGATTGCTTTGCTTCGTAAATCCTCCTCGGTAATCTTCTCTGTTACCCCCGTCAGGTCCAATACCCTGCAATCTCTGATTAAGTCCTCCATCCTTAGGCTTTCCATCCGGTTACCGCCCGGGATGATATGAAGGGTACGGTCCAAATGAGTCCCCGTATGCATATTCATATGAATACTGCTTTCATAGACGGTTCCTCTCTCAAAGTCTGATTCAACAAAGAATTTCGGCCTTTTCGCCTCCCTTCCCTTCCAGACGGGAATATTCTCCGTGATCGGCATCGATATATCATATAGTTTCTTATATTCAAGCTTCATAAGCATTGTCCTTTCTTTATACATGCCACCATTTCCTGCCGTCCTTCGCTAACAATTCAAAGGCTCTGACCGGTCCCATGGTTCCTGCTTCATAATTGGGAAATTGGCTCTTTTTCTGCTCACGGTACTGGATTAAACGATCCGCAACAATCCAAGCGGACTCAACCTCATCCCATCTGGAGAACAGAGTTGCATCGCCTCTCAAAATATCAAATAACAGCCGCTCATAAGCTTCCGGTGTGTTTCCCTGGGTAGGAGAAAAGGAGCTGGTATCCATCTTCGTGGGTACAATACCGTGATGGCTGGAAAAATCCTTGGTATTAAACTGGAAAAATACACCGACATTCGGTTGGATCCGCAGTACCAACAGATTCGGGTCCTGTATCTCCTGATCCTTGAAATATAAGATATTCGGCAGATCCTTAAACTGTACTACAATCTCGGCTGAGGTTTTTCCGAGCCTCTTACCTGTCCTGATATAGAAAGGGGTTCCTGCCCATCTGAAATTATTAATATGAAGCTTCAGCGCCACAAAGGTCTCAGTCTGGGAGTCCTCCGGTACATTCTGTTCCTCGCGGTAACCGTTGACCGCCACTCCATCGATCAGACCCGGTCCATATTGCCCAAATACCACGTTATTCTTTAGAAATTCAGGTGTAATCTCTTCGATGGCCTCCAATACCTTCTGCTTCTCGGTACGGATGGAATCCGTCTTTAGATTAATCGGAGGTTCCATGGCAACGAGAGATAAGATCTGAATGATATGATTCTGTATCATATCCCGCATGGCACCGGAATGTTCATAATAGTTACCTCGGGTACCTACCCCCAGCTTCTCCGTCAAAGAGATCTGGATGTTATCGATGAATTTGTTATTCCAGATCGATTCAAATATCGAATTGCAGAAACGCAGAACCATGATATTCTGAATCATTTCCTTGCCAAGATAATGATCAATCCGGTAAATACTGCTTTCCGGAAAAACTTCGAGAATCTTATTATTCAGCTTCCTTGCAGTCTTTAAATCCTTACCGAAGGGCTTTTCAATAATCAGGCGACTCCAGGAATTCTCCCTGACTGCCATATTACTCTGTTGCAACCCTTGGACGATGGTTTCGAAATATTCCGGTGCCACCGCCAGGTAGAATACCCTGTTACCCTCCGTACCCGCGACCGTATCCAACTGCTCCAGATAGGAGTTCAGACCCGAGAACCCATCCAGATCAGTAAAGTCAAACTGATAATAATGCAGCATATTCTGCAGCTTGTTCCAACCCTTTTCATCCAGCTTATTACGGGAATGCTTCTTTACGGACTCGTAGATATCCTTTTTATATTCCTCCTCCGTCTTATCCCGTCTTCCGACCGATACCACCGCAAAATTCTCCGGCAGTAATTTATCCAATATTAAATTATATAATGCAGGCATCAGCTTCCTGTGGGTTAAATCTCCGGTACCTCCAAAGACCACCAGAATTGCAGATAAGCTTTCCTTGCCGTTGTTTGATTCTTTCATACTGTTCCCTCCTTCCTCGGGAATTATTTTACACCATTACCAATTGGTATGATAGATACCGTCCCGATCTCTGCGTTCATAGGTATGGGCACCGAAATAATCTCTCTGTGCCTGAAGGAGATTCATCGGAAGCTCACTGCTTCGATAACCGTCATAATAAGAAAGTGCACTGGTAAATGCAGGAATACTGATACCGCTTGAGATTGCCGCGGCAATTACCCTTCTCCAATCCTCCTGAAATTCACGAATGGAATCGGCAAAATATTCTTCTGTCAGAAGGTTGGGTAAATCCGACTTCTTTTCATAAGCCTCAGCGATTTTATTCAGGAACTGGGCACGGATAATGCACCCGCCTCTGAAAATCTTTGCAATACTCCCATAATTCAATTTCCAGCCAAACTGTTCCGATGCACCCCGCAGCAGATCAAACCCCTGGGCATAGGCACAGATTTTACTTGCATAGAGGGCTCTGCGTACCGCTTCGATAAATCCTTTCTCATCCTGATCCAAAATCTGAGGAAGGACCTCCGGTCCCTGCAGTATCCTTGCGGCTTCCGTTCTCTCCTTTTTCATGGAAGAGAGATATCTTGCATATACCGCTTCCGTAATAGTCGGCGTCGGAATTCCAAGATCTAAAGAGATCTGACCGGTCCACTTTCCTGTACCCTTCTGTCCTGCCACATCCAGGATACGATTTACGAGGTAGTCGCCGCTTAAGGCATCCTTCTTCGTGAAAATTTCCGCTGTAATGCCAATCAGATAACTGTTCAGCTCTCCTTGATTCCATTCTGCGAATATCTTCTGAAGTTGCGGAGGCTCCAGATGAAGGACCCTCCTTAGGATATCATAGGCTTCCGCGATCAGCTGCATATCTGCATACTCTATTCCGTTATGGACCATCTTCACAAAATGTCCGGCTCCGTTCTCTCCAATATAGGTACTGCAGGGTTCTCCTTCCGCTTTTGCAGCAATTGCTGTCAATATCTCTTCCATCCTGTGATATGCCTCCGGATCACCGCCCGGCATGATCGCAGGACCTTTTCTTGCACCCTCTTCGCCTCCGGAGATTCCGGTTCCAAGATAAAGGATACCTTCAACCGCTAATTCCCTGCTTCGCCTTATGGTATCCTCATAATAAGAATTTCCGCCGTCCATCAGAAGGTCTCCTTTGGACAACAAAGGCAGGAGCTGTCTGATTGTAGTATCCACAGCATCTCCTGCCTTGACCATCATGATTATTCTACGTGGTGCTTCCAAGGACGCTATAAACTCCTCCAGAGTGTAACTGCCTTCTAAGTTACTCTTAAAGCTTTCCTCACTGATCTCCTCCAGTAGCTCCTTCGTCTTCTGGGAAGACCGATTATAGACAGCAACTGTAAATCCATGTTCCGCTATATTTAATGCCAGGTTCTTACCCATCACGGCCAAACCGATGACGCCGATTTGTCTTTTCATATTAATTCCTCCTTTTATTCTTAAATTATTCTTAATATATCAATTCGAAGAATGGTTTTCTGTGAATAAGTCACTCGAACTTTCTTAGTCCTCTGTACTACCGTAGCAGATCTTCGTTGATTATTTCAAAGCCATGCTCATACAACATACCAAGAATTCTGTTCCGATCGATTTTCTTAGCGGCAGCTCCCTTCGGTATTGTCATAAAGCGTCCGACAGAAGCCAGCATTCCCGGCTTTGCTATATCATGAAAGCCAATTTCATCAAGTATTAGGACCAGGTTTGGATATTCCTTGCATAATTCGTACACAGATTTGGATAAATCGATTGTTTGTGCATCCATAACGTTCTCATCCTTTCCAAGTATTATCCTATATTATATTACAAAATATTATTCCGATTTTATCAGGTAACAGTAAATCTCTTTACCGAGATCTTCCTGACTATGGTAATTTTAAGAATAGTCTATGACAGTTCGTTACTTTTTACCGTGATTTAAATCACAGAAAAAAATGCATGCTTTTCCGGATGCAAAAAAGGGGCTGCTGCAACAGCTCCCTCTTTTAATCAATTATTCTGTTTATAACGATACAATCCTCATTTTAAAATACAAGCTCTTGGAAGATGTCCTTCACAGTTGTCATCTCCTTGAGCAGGTGCACCTTCTCTCCACAGAAAATCAGACCTTCATTGACATTCCCTTTTACAGCATTAATCAGAGCCTTCGTTATACAGTAAGGCGTATCCTTCGGATTACAGTGTTCGAGGCAGTTAAAGCATTTTGTCACTGCGATTCTTCCACCATCCACAGTCTTAAGAAAAGGGTTCATGATTGCCCGGCCCGGCATACCGACCGGACTGATCACAATCTTGACATCCTCTTTTGAAGCAGCGAGATACGCTTCCTTATACTCCTTGCTGGCATCGCATTCCTCCGTTACGACAAAACGGGTTGCAATCTGAACTGCGTCTGCCCCAAGTTCCATGGCATGCTTGATATCATTCTGGTCAAAGATACCTCCGGCCACTACTACCGGTATATTTGTCTGGTATTTATCTTCATATTCTTTTTTGCATTCAATAATTCCCTTAATTTCGTTATCATAATCCAGCTCATCGATATGGTCCAGCTGCTCTTTGGAGAAACCAAGATGTCCTCCTGCCAGCGGCCCTTCAATCACAATAAAATCGGCAGTTCTGCGATACTTCTTATCCCAGAGCTTCAGCAAGACGGAAGCAGCCCGGATACTGGATACGATTGGTGCAATCTTGGTCTTAAAGCCCTGCACCAGCTCAGGCAGAGTCACCGGAAGACCGGCGCCTGAGATGATCACATCCGCACCGCCTTCGCAGGCTGCCTTGACATATCGATCATATTGCTTTGTAGCAACCATGATATTGACTCCGACGATACCTTCGGGAGCAATCTCCTTTGCCAGGCCCAAATGTTTTTTGATGGCGATCAGATTGCTTTCAATCTGGTGCTTATCAAAATCCGGCTCATCATACCCAATCTGCGCTGTAGAAAGAATTCCGATACCGCCTTCCTTTGCCACTGCACCGGCAAGTCGAGAACGGCTCACACCAACACCCATACCGCCTTGAATAATTGGGATTCTGGCGATCAAATCTCCTATGACCAATGGTTTCATCTTCATACTATTCTCCATTTCTTAGACCTTGTGTAAGTAAATTTTTACTTACACACTTCCCTGCAATTTATTTTGACTATCAAACTATTTATTTTTGTGAAACCGGTGTTTCCACCGGTCTACAATTATTATAGTACATTCGCAGAGTTGTTGTCAATATGTCATAGTATATTCTTCTATTTTATATGGTAATCATTACTACATCAATCAATAAATACCGGCAATTTGTATCAGCGCCTCTTTGTTCAAGATAAGAATGGATCTGTTATTAACGGAACGTATGATACCGTCATTCTCCAGCTGTCCCAACTTTCGGCTCACGGTTTCTCTGGCAACTCCAAGGTAATTGGCAATTCCCTCCCTGCTCAAGGGAAGCTGAATCAAAGTTCCTTCTTTTTCCGACGAACCGTACTTTTCAGCGAATTCAAGAAGAATACCGCCAATTCTGTTATCCACATTACGGACGCCCATCCCCTGCATCGCATTTTCCAACCGTGCCATTCTTTCTCCGAGTTCCGCGATGATCTTAACAGCAATATCAGGATATTCATAAAGAAGCTTCTGGAACTGGCTCTTTGAAAGCATACAGGTTTTTACGGTCTGCAGTGCCTCCACGGAATAGGTTGCCGTACGGTCTGTCAGGAGATTCTGTTCACCGAAGAAATCTCCCTCCGTGAATACATACAGAATCTGCTCTCTTCCGTCTGTCGTATATTTATAAGCCTTTGCACTGCCTTCATGCATGATGACGATATAATCCGATGACTCACCCTCATGCATCAGCAGCTCTCCCTTTCTATATTCCCTATGGGTAATCAGCTCAGATATTTTTCCGACCTCTTCCATACTTAAGGAAGAAAATATCGGAACCTTTTTCACACATAAGTCATTATGACAATACCCGCAATGACAGGAAGCATTCATGCGCCTTCCCCTCCTTTGTTCATTTGATCAGCAATTTCCCGGACTCCCCTTATATCATGGACAATCGGGTATCTGCTTGCTTTTTGTGTTCTTTTTCTGTCCATCAATACCGGATGGTATCCCAGCTGTTCGGCATTGATAAGGTTCTTCTCGGAATCATCTACAAAGATGGAGCATTCCGGTTTCAACTTCAACTCCTCGGCTGCAATCCTAAAAAGCTCCACATTATCCTTACAGATCCCGTAGTCACTGGAGATAATTAAGCCCTTTAAGTGCTCTTCTATCCGATAATTTTTCAGTAGTCTCCTTAGGGACGGCCAGTTATCCGATAATACCGAAATCCGATAATTTTCCTCTAAAACCGGAAGCTCTTTCAGTACATCCTCATAGATCCCGACTCTTTGGTCATTTAAGACAAGGTCCTCTGCCAATGCAACGGATTTCTGTATGACATCCTTATTAATACCAAAGCCCGTAAGGAGCTTCTGATAAAATATTGTAAAATGTTCGATCTCCCTCTCCTCAGTTAACATCAGATGATCCTCGTTCAGATGTCTGAAAGCCGAGGCAAAGACTTTCTTCCTTCTATAATAATGCAGTGCTATCCTGATGATATCGCCTTTTTTGACAAGCTTCCCTGATGCCGGAGTCAGAAACCAATTCCCGGTTCTCGGATAAGCCAATACATAACCGAAATCAAATACCAGATTCTCAATCATATCTTCCTCCTGAGCTGTGAAACCTTTTCCCGCTGTATCCTCGACATAGTTGAAATTTTATGTCTCATTCTTTATTCTATCGTAACAACCTGTGTTTGTACATATAAAAAATAAGAGATGAAGTTGATATCCCTTCATCTCCTTCTTAATCCTACTAATATTTACTGTCGGTTTAATTTTACACCCTGATCTGTTACCCTTCTCAACTTAAAAATCAGTAGATTGAAGCCTGTACTGAGAAGGCTGTTGAGCAGAAAGAATACCAAAAGAAATAGGCGTGAAACATCATATTCATTGGTCAAATACAAATATAATAAAAAAACTGAAATACCTATCGTATTATTTCGAATCACTGCCACTATCTGTGCTCGGCTTTTCCTGTCCGGTTGTTGTGAAAACAATTCAAAGAGGGTACTGATCAGCAGATACAGCGGAACCAGAATGATCAGCTTTTCAGCATACTCCTCAAGGGAAGAATATATTCCCTCAATCCGGAAAAGAGGCAGTTGATTCAGACTGCTGCGAAACCGTAGATGATAAGCCAGAAAGTATGTCACAACCAGACAGCACGAATCCAATAAAAGTCTAACAGCTGTCCATATTCTCAATTTATCATTTTTCATTCGAACACCCTCTTTTCATCAAACTGACTCGTTTACACCGCTTGAACCATATTTTACATAACTCAGCTCCAGGGAGATAAGCCTTTCATAGAAGTAATTATATTCCAGATCACTATGAATTTCAATCTCTTTTCATGATCATACCTATTTTAACTAGGAGACTGAAAAGAGGAAGACTACCGGCTATATAAATTCACCCTTCGTCTTCCTCTTCTTCTATCGATACTTTACAAATGATTACACATCAAAATGATTTTGATAACGCTCATTGTAATGATGCGCCTGTGCCAGCATCATATCCTTTACCTTCATCAGACGGACCTGAGTACTTCGCTCATTTTCGTCCAGCTTCATGATGATGTACTTGATATTCTCCTTCAGCTCCGGGATCATGACATGTTCTAGCGCATTTACACGGCGTCTGGTCTTCTCGATCTCGGCCGCCATAAGCTGGCAGGATTTCTCGATCTCTGCAAGCCGCAGCATATCCGGAAGAATATCCTGCAGGGATTTTACTGCATCGTCCAAATCGCTGGAGGTAAAAGCAAAACCATAGGGATAGATATCGTTGGCATCCGGAGTCTTAGTGCGGTAATCGAATACCGGGATTTCCACGCTCATGACATTCCTTTTTCCTGCTTCAAGATAAACCTCCTGCTTTGGAGCCATCAGAGCTACATTCACAACCTCATCCGGCATCGCTGAGCGGGCCAGGACAAAGTTCTTGTTCGCATCAAGTATCCCTTTTTCTACCTTTTCACGAAGTGTCTTATTCTCACGAACCATATCGAGGAACTGTCTCATCAGTTCATCCCGCTTGTCCTTCAGCAGTTTATGTCCTCGGGTTGCAGTCACCAGCTTCTTCTTAAGCTTCGTAAGCTCCATTCGTGTAGGATTTACATGTGCCTTAGCCAATGAAAAGCACCCCCTTATACCTTACCATAATATTGATCCAGTAATTCGTCCTTTATTCTCTTAAGCTCTGTTCTAGGAAGGATATTCAGAAGCTTCCAGCCAAGATTCAGAGTATCTTCAATATCACGGTTCGTATGGTAGCCCTGAGATACATATTCCTTTTCGAAGGCATCTGAGAACTTCGCATACAGCTTATCAATATCAGTTAAAGCAGCTTCACCGAGCACTACCATCAATTCCTTGGCTTCCTTTCCTCTCGCGTAAGCAGCAAAGATCTGGTTCATCGTATTCGCATGATCCTTACGGGTCTTACCCTCACCGATACCCTTATCCTTCAGACGGGACAAGGAAGGTAATACGTCAATCGGCGGTTGAAGATTCTGGCGATACAGATCACGGCTTAAGATGATCTGACCCTCTGTGATATATCCTGTTAAGTCAGGAATCGGATGGGTCTTATCATCCTCAGGCATGGTCAGAATCGGGATCATGGTAATGGAACCTGCTTTTCCCTTCTTTCTGCCCGCTCTCTCATAAAGGGAGGCAAGGTCAGTATACATATAACCCGGATAACCGCGGCGGCCGGGAACCTCTTTCCGGGCTGCGGATACCTCACGCAGGGAATCGGCATAGTTTGTAATATCTGTCAGGATGACGAGCACATGCATATCCTTCTCAAAAGCAAGATATTCAGCTGCAGTCAATGCCATACGAGGTGTGGAGATACGCTCTACGGCTGGATCATTTGCCAGATTGACGAACATGACAGTACGGTCAATCGCACCGGTCTCGCGGAAGCTCTCCGTAAAGAAGTTCGCTTCCTCGAAGGTGATACCCATCGCAGCAAATACAACTGCGAAGGGCTCTGTGGTTCCGCGTACCTTAGCCTGACGTGCAATCTGAGCAGCCAGTTCTGCATGGGGCAGACCGCTGGCTGAGAAGATCGGCAGCTTTTGACCGCGAACGAGGGTATTCAGACCATCAATTGCTGAAACACCGGTCTGGATAAATTCCTGAGGGTAATTTCTTGCAGCAGGATTCATCGGTAAACCGTTGATATCCAGACGTTTTTCGGGCAGGATCTCCGGGCCGTCATCGATCGGTCTTCCCAGACCATCAAATACACGGCTCAGCATATCCTCGCTAACACCAAGTTCCATGCTTCGACCGAGGAAACGTACTTTACTGCTGGCAAGATTGATACCCGCAGAGCTTTCAAATAACTGAACGAGAGCATTTCCTCCGTCAATCTCGAGAACACGACATCTACGCTTCTCCCCATTTGACAATTCAATCTCAGCAAGTTCATCAAAGGCTACATTCTCTACACCCTGTACTAACATAAGAGGACCTGCTACCTCTTGAATGGTTCTATATTCCTTTGGCATTAGGCTTCCTCCTCCTTCTTCCGAATCAACTCATCAATTTCCTGCTGCAGCTTCTTAAGAATTTCCTGACATTCTGAGTCAAGTCGTTCCTTTGTTACATATTTAAAACGTCCGATACTTTCTCTTACCGGCAGCTTTACCAATTCCTCAATGGATACACCCTTATCCAGTGCTGTCAGTGAGATATCATAATAATGAAGCACAAGATCCATCATCAGGAACTGCTTATGCAGATCCGTATAGGTATCCACCTCATGGAAGGCATCCTGATGCAGGAAGTCTTCACGGATGGAGCGGGCAGCCTCAAGCTTTAATCTATCCGGAGCAGACAATGCGTCCATACCTACCAGCTTCACGATTTCATCGAGTTCCGCTTCATCATTCAGCATCTTCATGATTCTTGCTCTCATGTCCATCCACTTCTCATTGACATTCGTATTGAACCATTTACCAAGATTATATAAGGAATAGCTGGTCAGCCAGTTGATCGCAGGGAAATGTCTTCTGTAAGCCAGATTCGCATCCAAGCCCCAGAATACCTTTACGATACGGAGGGTTGCCTGGGATACGGGCTCGGAGATATCACCGCCGGGCGGGGATACGGCTCCGATTGCCGATAAGGCTCCCTCTCTTCCATCCTTACCAAGAGAAATAACTCGTCCGGCTCTCTCATAAAACTGAGCGAGACGGCTGGCAAGGTAAGCGGGATAGCCTTCCTCACCGGGCATTTCCTCAAGACGTCCGCTCATCTCACGAAGTGCCTCAGCCCAACGGGAGGTGGAGTCTGCCATCAACGCAACAGAATATCCCATATCGCGGAAATATTCCGCGATCGTAATGCCTACATAGATGGATGCCTCACGGGCAGCAACGGGCATATCCGAGGTATTTGCGATCAATACGGTACGCTCCATGAGGGACTTACCGGTCTTAGGATCCTTTAATTCAGGAAATTCATTCAGTACGTCGGTCATCTCGTTACCACGCTCACCGCAGCCGATATATACCACGATGTCAGCTTCTGCCCATTTTGCCAGCTGATGCTGAACGACGGTCTTACCGCTTCCGAAGGGGCCGGGAACTGCTGCAACACCACCCTTTGCAATCGGGAACAGGGTATCGATAACACGCTGACCGGTAACCAGCGGCTTATCCGGTGACAGCTTCTGTTTGTAAGGTCTGCCGACACGAACAGGCCACTTCTGCATCAGGGTGATAGCTTCCTTCGTCCCATCCGCTTTTTTAAGCACTGCGATGGAATCTGTTACTGTGTAATCCCCTTCGCTGATTGTTTCGAGCGTACCCTGCATTCCGTAAGGAAGCATGATTTTCTGTACTACGATCTCTGTCTCCTGTACGGTACCGAGAATATCTCCGGCTTCTACCTGATCCCCGGCTTTCATGGACGGTACAAAGTGCCATTTCTTTTCTCTGTTCAGAGAAGGAATCTCAACACCTCTTTTTAGGTTCGTACCGATCGCTTCCATGATATCCACCAAAGGACGCTGGATACCGTCAAAAATACTGCTGATGAGTCCGGGCCCCAGCTCTACGGATAACGGTGCACCGGTAGATTCAACCGGTTCTCCGGGTCCCAGGCCTGAAGTCTCCTCATAAACCTGGATGGAGGCCTGATCACCATGGATTTCTATAATCTCACCGATCAGACGCTGTTCGCTCACGCGCACCACGTCGAACATATTGGCATCCCGCATACCTTCTGCGACTACCAACGGACCGGCAACCTTTTTAATCGTGCCTTTACTCATAATAAACGCTCCATTCTGCCGCTACCCGATCAAACCGTAACGGCACAAATTGATTTTAGTTATTGAATATAATATCAGAGCCAACCGCGCGCTCCACGGATTTTTTTACATAATGCATTCCTTTTCCTGTATTGCCTGACACACCGGGAATTGGTATGATTGCCGGAAGATAATCGGACACATACCGTTCGATTTCCAACTCCAGCTGTGCCTGTAGGCTTTCCGTAATATAGATTACGGCGTAGGTACCTTCAGAAAGGGTCTTTAAAAGCCTTGCAGCCTCCTCCCTCTCCTCTACGGGATACGTATCCAGTCCGAGTGCAGCAAATCCATAAATACTGTCACGATCGCCAAGTACTGCCACCTTATACATACATTTCCCTCAGCCTTTCCCGGATCTGTTGATCCGCAATATCATTTCTTTTCCCTGACAGAATAATTCTTACTGTCTTGATTTCATTTTCTCTGGCGATGATATAAGCTGTCAGCGGAGAGATAGTGAACGGATTATATTTTTGCGGACGGATATGCTCCATAATAATATTATCACTCCAGCGTTCAAATGCCGAAGAAGATTCTTTGATTGCATCAATGGCAGCTGCATATGCCGTATTCTCCAGATAATCAAACAATGCATCCAGTCCCTGCAGCACAGCTGCTATCAGACTTTGTTTATCCAAACTGTCACAGTCTGCAATCGCACGTTCAAGAAAATCCTTGTTCTTTTTTGTTTTGCAACTTCTGACGGCGATATTGATATTCGCTGCTGCTACTTTTATCTCTGCATATTTTGCAAAAAGTTCATTTCCGGTCTCTTTTCCCTTTTGCAGCATAGTCTCCAATGCAGCTTTGTCGATTATCACATCACATAATCCGCTGTCACCGGTATGCAGCAGTACCTCAAAAGCTTCTTCTGCACATTCTCTCATCTCCTCCGGAAGCAATTGAAAATTATGCTCCTTCACAGCCTGGAGAATCAGCTCCGGTGAAACAGTTCCTTGATTGATATAAATACCGCTAAATGAATCTTCTGTATAAACCTGCTTTATCGCAGCCTTTAGATTATGAAAGTTGTTACCGATCAATAATGTATCAAAGACAGAAATATCTTCAACCAGTTCCTTCATTAAGCTCCAAGCCTTTTCCCGCTCGATGCTTAAGATCTGGTCGGAATTCTCATCTCCTGATTTTCCCCAACCCTTATCAATTAATAATCGCAAACACTCAGCTTCCGATTTACAACTCATCAATTGTTCCAGGTCTGATTTACTCAGAAGAGATAATTCCTTTGACCGGATACGGGCAACTGCATATAAATACTGATCATCAGCCATGTTATCACCTCTTTCCGGTTTTATTCAAACAACAAAGCGCTCACCTTATCCTGAAGATTATCTCTCTCTTCCGCAAATAATGCATCAAAAGAGCAGTTTTCTTCTATGTCTCCGTATACCAGAAGAAATCCTCCCTCGAAAGGAAGTATTGCTTCCTCTATACTTAAGGATGCTCCTGCTTTTTCTGACAGAACGGCTTTCAATTTATCCGGGAAGTCCGTAGTTAACCGTTTCCTGTCTGCTTCAGTGAAAAGTATCTTACCGGCTTTATTATGGGAATGCTTCTTAACCATAGAAAGGATGATTTCCGTATACTCGGTATCCGAAAGGTTAGATAAATGCTTTCTGGCCTTTCCGATCATATCGCTGATGATATTCTGCTTGGTATCTAATAAGAGCTTTCTTTCCAGCAATACGGCCGCAGATTCTGCGCGGCTTATGACATCTTTTACATCAGCGTCAGACTTTTCTGCCATTTGGGCAGCTTTTAATTCCGCTGCTTTTTTCGCTGCAGCAAGTATTTCGTCTGCTTCACCCCTAGCCTGAGAAATGATGGCATCTGCGCTAGCCTGGGCTTCCTCTTGA
>JAEZLY010000297.1 GCA_023414985.1 Bacillota bacterium
AAACCGCCAATCCGATCAAAGCAGGCATGATTACCGAACGGCATTCTCTTGATCAAATCCATACCTACTATTCAGAGGTACTTCCTGCGATATAGGTAAGCTCGGAGAACTTTCCTATAGCAAATGAAAAAGTCTGCTGTTTCCAGCAGACTTTGTTATCGGTCCTCCGCCATAAGGTAGAGAAGATTATCCTCGAGATTATAAAACAACGGGGCAATCAGTATCTTCGGATATTTATCTCTTAATCTTTTTACCTCAGAATTCAGGAAGCCAATCTCATTCTCGATTTCGAACATCGGCGCGAAGCTGTTGAAATGCTCTTCTGCCTGCTTCCTATTCCATCCGGCAGTTTCAATCATGCCGTTGATGAAATCCTGTTTCTTTGAGATCAGATTCACCATTCCGCAATGGTCGTGGCCGATCAAGGCGATACAGCTTACTCCTCCCATGGCAATCGCATAGGAAATCTTAAATTCATTGTAGCGAAGGTTCCCGCCACCGGTGCGAATGATATAGGCGAAGTTATTCGGAATCCTAAGCTGCTTTCTGTTATCCATACACATGCCAACCAGCAGCTCTGCTTTTGTGCAGGTATCAAGCGGCTCATTAAAATTATGGTAACGAAAGAGCTTTTCAATCGGTGTTTCCCTGTACTTGGGATAGAGCTCATTCCTTAAGCCTACCTTAACCAGTTCCTCTTCATATTCTCTATCTGCCATAGTTAGGATCCTCGCTTATTATTTTTCTAATATTATAAGGGATGAGTCTACTTACGACAAGTTATTTTTAATTTTTTAAGTAATTTACAATGTCCCTCTAAGCACATCATAGGTCTGATCTTCCAGCGATCTGATCAGCTTCTTATTCATAGCAAATTGAAATAAGGCTTCAGAGGAGCTTACAAAATCATAAAAGTTACAATTTCCTGCTCTTTCCCCAATGCCGAATAAGGTACAATCTATGTAATCCGCACCGGCCTTTGCTCCTACGATGGAATTGGCGACTGCCATCCCAAGGTCATTGTGGATATGCATCTCGATTTTGATGTCCGAATATTCTTTGATTGTTCCCACCAGCTCCTTCGTTCTGGACGGGGTAAGAACCCCGACGGTATCTGCTATCCGAACCATGCTGACTCCGGCATTCTGTAGTTCCTTAATTAAAAAAAGAAGAAAACCGATATCAGATCGGGAGGCATCCTCTAATCCGACCGTGACATCAGTATTATGGCTTTTTGCAATCTCAACGCACTCAAGAATGCTTCTTACCACCCACCCCTTATTTTTCTTCAGCTTACTGTAAATCTGTACATAGGATACCGGTGCACCGATATGAAGGATATCGGGTTGGCAGTGCAAGGAACGCTTCACATCCTGTACATTCATCCTGCTCCAGACTGAAATCTTGGCATTCCTTTTCTTTTCTACCATCCTGCAGATCCCTTCCTCCTCAGCCTCACTGATGACCGGCACCCCTGCCTCGATTTCATATACTCCAATCTGGTCCAGCAGCATCGCAATCTTCAGTTTATCATCAACTCCCAGCGCAATTCCGGGACTTTGCTCTCCGTCCCTTAAGGTTGTGTCAACGATATATTTTATTTCTCTCATCTGCTGTCACCTCCGTCAGAAGGTTAATAAACTCCTCATCACTTAAGCTCTTTCTGTTTTGAGTACATAGTATCTTTATCCGGTATAAAAGCGTATCGATCACTTCTTCCTTCGGAACCGGCAGCTGCAATTGTTCCAACTTCATCCTGACAGCCCTTGAGCCCGAATGCTTCCCGATGACAAGCTCGAATTTTCCGCCTACACAATCAGGGGCATAGGCTTCATAGGTCACAGGGTTTTTGCGAATACCGTCTGCATGGATTCCAGCCTCAACCTTAAATATATTTCTTCCCACAATCGGTTTTCGGTTACCGATTCTCCTCCCGGTCATGCTTTCAAATAATTCGGCCAATTCAGGCAGCACTGTCAAATCACGGTTAGGCTTATGTCTGATATTCAGACGGAGTGCCATCAGAAGCTCTTCCGTAGCCGCATTATTCATTACACCGGCAAAACTGACCGTCACATCCTTACCATACTCCTGTAGCCACTGATAGGCCAGCGCACAAGCACAGCCGTAAGTGTTCTCAGGGCAGAATATTACCTTCGAATCCGGTAAGCTGCGAAGCAGTTCAGGCAACAGCTTTTCATAGGAATGGCACATTAGATCGTCCAATCCTTTTATCCGAATTTCCTTTTGATTCCGATAAGTCTTCAGACGTAGGAGTTCCCGCACGTCATTCAATTGGATCTCCAGCACAGAATCCTCAGAGTTCAGCGGCTGATGGCTGATATAACGATAAAAACCCGGGTAGCTCCGTACTTCCTCATCACCGCTGACATTCAGTATGTATTTTCCTTCCGGCAGTTTTCCCAGTCGAGCGAATACTTCTGTCGGAAGCTCTATCACATCAACTCCGATTATGAACAGCAGCTCGCAAAAACGATATAATACCTCTTTATCGTGACAAGCCTCCATTGGAGCCATTAAGGAATTGTCTATGACCCTTATCAATACTGTCTCCCCCTCTACGTCAAATGTTACCTTCCGCCTGTCGCCACAACTATCTAGATCTGAAGCTCCTCCACCGGAACTCCGTTGATGATATGCTGGCAGACGATCTTCTCCACATCATCTTCTGTCAGATTGCCATACCAGATTCCCTCCGGATAGATCACAGCAATAGGCCCCTTATCACAGATTCCGAAGCATCCTGTATTGGTAATCATAACCTCCGAGGATAAATCCATATCCTCTATTACCTCCATGAACTTCGATACGATGTCAACGGAATCCTTGGAATAACAAAGACCCTTTTGCTGTCCATTGATTCTGCAGCTGGTGCAGACAAATATATGTTTATTGATTTTTACCATGATTTTATTCCTCCTGCCTGATGCATTGTTGTATTTCTCCGGTGTCATCCATAAC
>JAEZLY010000301.1 GCA_023414985.1 Bacillota bacterium
TGTCCTCACAGAAGTGTATATTCTGTCCTGAATAAACTGAAAATACATGGTGCCGGTGATATCGGCTGCTATACGCTTGGAGCAGTGGCACCTTTAAGTGTAGTTGATACGACTGTCTGCATGGGCGCCAGTATTTCCTCCCTGCATGGCATGGAGAAAGCAAAGGGGAAGGATTATATCAAAAACTGGGTTGCAGTCATCGGTGATTCCACCTTTATGCATACAGGAATCAATTCTTTGATTAATATGGTATATAATAAGGGGACCGGAACCGTGATGATCCTTGATAATTCCACAACCGGTATGACCGGACACCAGGACCATGCTGCCACCGGAAAGACGCTCAAGGGAGAAGCAACCTATGCAGTGGACCTTGCAGCTTTATGTAAAGCGGTCGGTGTAAAGCATGTATATGAAATCAATGCCTTTGATGTGGAGGAACTGGAGCGTATCGTCAGAGAAGCGACCCAGATGGAAGAGGTGGCTGTTATTATCACAAAATCTCCTTGCGTACTGTTGAGTAAAGCACCGGTGGATAAGCAGTATACCATCGATGCAGAGGTTTGTAAGAAGTGCGGAATGTGTATGAAGCCGGGATGTCCTGCGATAACCAAGAAGGAAAACGGTACGATCGCAATTAATGATACCATGTGCAATGGCTGCGGTTTATGTGAAACTGCCTGCCGCTTTGGCGCAATCAAGCCGGTACAGTTGAGATAAGGAGGACAGCCATGGAGACGAAGAATATTATGATTGTCGGCGTGGGTGGTCAGGGTACCCTGCTTACCAGCCGAATTTTAGGAGCATTGACAATACAGGCAGGTTATGATGTAAAACTTTCCGAGGTACATGGAATGGCACAGAGAGGCGGTAGCGTGGTTACCTTCGTACGCTACGGTGACAGGGTCAATGAACCAATCGTTGAGGAGGGCCAGGCGGATGTACTGATTGCATTCGAGAGAATGGAAGCCCTTCGTTATGCACATTTTCTGAAGGAGGGCGGCGCGGTCGTCGTCAACGATTATCGCATTGATCCCATGCCGGTTGTAATTGGTGCCGCCAAGTATCCGGAGAATATCCTGGAGGATCTGGGGAAACATCATCGCGTATTTCGGGTAGATGCCATGGAGGAAGCAAAAAATCTTGGCAACAGCAGGGTATTTAATATCATTGTACTCGGTGTTGCTGCCCAGCATATGAATTTCTCCAAGGAGGAATGGCTGAAGGTAATAGAGGAGACCGTTCCTGCAAAAACCGTTGAAATCAATAAGAAAGCATTTGAAGTAGGATACAATCTAAAATAAGCAGTAAAATGATTTTGATAAAGAAACGATCGTAAGGGGGTTATGTCATGATTAAACAGCTGTCCGTATTTGTGCAGAATGAGATAGGCAGTCTGGCAGGAGTAACGACTGTACTAAAGGATAACCGGATTAACCTAAGAGCAATTGCATCGGTGGATACACCGGAATTTGCAATACTAAGGATGGTTGTCGATCAGCCGGAGAAAGCCAAGGAGGTATTGAATGCCGGAGGTTTTGCAGTAAAGGTTTCTGAGGCAGTCGCTGTCGAGCTGGAGGATCAGCCCGGTGTATTGGATGGTATGCTCCATGTGATAGCCGATGCCGGAATTGGTATCAATTATATTTATTCCATCGTATTACGAAACGGAAAAGCGCCTCTTATGATCCTAAATACGGATGATCTTGCAAAGACCGCTTCTGTTTTGAAGTCGAAAGGATACCTCGTAGCAGAACAGGAGGACTTACTATCATGATTTGGAATGAGACAAAGGAATGTATGAGCCGGGATGAAATCCATAATCTGCAGAGTGTAAGACTTAAGAAAATGGTAGACAGAGTCTATCACAGTGTGGAATTTTATCGTAAAAAAATGCAGCAGATGGGTCTGGAGCCCGGGGATATTAACAGTATTGACGATTTGAGCAGACTGCCCTTTACGACAAAAAATGATTTAAGAGAGAATTACCCCTTTGGCCTTTTCGCTGTGCCGCAGTCAGAGGTAGTGCGTATCCACGCTTCCTCCGGTACGACAGGGAAGGCTACCGTAGTAGGCTATACCAGAAAGGATATCGACCTCTGGCAGGAATGTGTGGCACGTGTCCTCGCCATGGCTGGGATCGGTCCTCAGGATAAGATTCAAGTAGCTTACGGCTACGGTCTTTTCACCGGCGGACTCGGTCTTCATTACGGGGCAGAGAATCTGGGCGCTACGGTTATTCCCATGTCCACCGGCAATACCCAGAAGCTGATCACGATGATGCAGGATTTTGGAGCTACGGCGATTGCCTGTACGCCCTCCTATTTATTACATATCGCTGAGACCTTGGAAGAAGCGGGTCAGATCGGCAATGTACAGCTGAAGGCGGCGATCTGCGGCGCGGAGCCCTGGACGGAGAACATGAGAAAGGAAATTGAAGCGAAGCTCCATCTGAAAGCCTTTGATATCTATGGACTGAGTGAGATTCTCGGACCCGGCGTGGCAGCAGATTGTGAGTTCCATAAGGGCCTGCATGTTTATGAAGATCATTTTGTTCCTGAGATCATCAACCCGGAAACACTGGAACCCTGCAAAGAGGGTGAAGTCGGAGAATTGGTATTTACAACGATTACGAAGGAAGCTTTGCCGCTATTCCGTTACCGTACGAAGGATCTGACCAGTATCTCTTATGACAAATGCGAATGTGGAAGAACGCTGGCACGCATCGACCGCTTTAAGGGACGTTCCGACGATATGCTGATTATCCGCGGAGTGAAT
The DNA here is from genome assembly GCA_023414985.1 of Bacillota bacterium. Classification (GTDB taxonomy): domain Bacteria; phylum Bacillota; class Clostridia; order Lachnospirales; family Lachnospiraceae; genus Mobilitalea. The sequence goes on from JAEZLY010000301.1 coordinate 2,779, forward strand.
GTCTTCCCTTCCCAGGTAGAAGCAGCACTGCTTGAGATTGCTGAGACCAGCCCTCACTACCTTCTGATCGTGGATCGTGTCAATAATCTCGATACGCTGGAGGTATTGGTAGAAGTGGAAGAACGCTTCTTCTCAGATGAGATCAAGGAACTGGAGAGCTTGACGAAGAAGATTACCCATGTGCTTCAATCCGCACTCGGGCTTGCTGTCAAGGTGAAGCTGGTTGAGCCGAAGACGATCCAGAGATCGGAAGGCAAAGCCAAGAGAGTAATCGATAACAGAAAGCTGGTTTAGACAAAGACCTCTTGGCTTCTGCCAAGAGAGTAATTGATAACAGAAAGCTGGTTTAGACTGAGACCTCTTGGCTTCTGCCAAAAGGGTAATCGGTAACAGAAAGCTGGTATAATAAACCTATACTTTTTTTAAAGGAGGGGTATTTTATGGTAATAAAACAGTTATCCGTATTTATTGAAAATACAAAAGGAAGATTGGAACGAGTAACAGAAAGCTTAAAGGAGCATAATATTAACATCGCTTCCTTTAGCCTTGCGGATACAACAGAATACGGCTTGCTGAGAATGATTGTATCAGATCCGGAGGAAGGCAGGAAGGTATTGAGGGAAGAAGGTTTCTCTGCAAAGCTTACCGATGTCATTGCCGTTAAGATCGCTCAGAAGCCCGGAACACTTCATGAAGTCCTCAAATGTCTCTCCGATGCCGGGATTAGTGTTGAGTATATGTATACTCTTGCAACGGCTGGAAAGGATACCTCCATTATCATGAAACTGTCAGATCTGGATTCGGGTCTCAGTGTTCTGTCATCAAATAATTATCAGCTGTGTACTGCTTCCGAAGCGTATGAGCTGAATCATTCTGTCGACAAATAATGTTTGACATGGTATGGAAAAAATGGTATCATAACCTTGTTGTCGGATACTGACAACCATTAATATTTTTTTAATTTTGGAGGAATAAACATGAACAAAGGTACAGTTAAGTGGTTCAACAATCAAAAAGGTTTCGGCTTCATCTCTGATGAGCAGGGCAACGATGTATTCGTACATTACAGCGGTCTGAACATGGATGGTTTCAAGTCCCTGGAAGAAGGTCAGGAAGTTCAGTTCGAAGTAGTTCAGGGAGCAAAGGGCCCTCAGGCAACTAACGTAACAAGATTATAATCAATGTTGGGTTTACAGTGTACCTTTTTCTAAACTATAAATAAAATTCTGTAAAGAAATTCGTTTATAAAGAAATGGCTATATTGTTAGAACGATTGATTAAAGGTTATCCTTAAGGAACATTCCTTAAGGATAACCTTTTTTTTACCACTATGAGAATTTAGTCTTTCCTGTATCAGTGAATATATTCCACTTTCCTTCTGAGTTTAGACAGGACAGAGTAAAGCGGTTTGTACAGGATGAGGGCAACGATAAAGTTTCCTGCCCCATGCAGTACATCATAAGGTATTCCCTGAACCCAGTAAGCAAAGCCGGAAGCAACGCCGCCGGTAAGAAAATATGGTATGGAGCATAAAGCGCCAAAGCTTAAGCCATATAATCCGCTGACTGCCGCCCAGAGAAAAGCTGACTGAAGCCTGCGCAGCAGCAGGACGAGGATAAAGAGGACCGTCCATACATACAGGTAATTGATGAACCAGAGTCCGAAACCATAGATCAGACCTTCGGCAGCAACAAACACGTATATGATGTATAAAGCCCTCCATTGAAAGATCAGGGTGTACAGAATGATTAACAGTGATACAAGCTCAATGTTCGGAAGGAAGCCTAACGCAATCTGAGCGGTAATCATAATCGCGCTCATCATTCCGATCAAAGCAATATCCTTAACCTTCATAAGCTCCTCCGTTTCTGCTTCCTGACCAATTAATACCCTGTCTTTAGTGTAATCTCATAGTACTCGCCGTCGGCGATGGCTATGGTATCCACTCCGTTGTTTACCTGGGCGCCATCCTTGGTGATACACCACCACTCCTGTTTCTTATCATCAGTAGCACGGCCGTTGACCTCTGTGATAAATAGTCCATATTCGCTTTCACTTCCCTTGACAAGAGCAGCCTCTTCCAAAGCCTGACGTAGATACTCCGCATCTGTGTGAAGCGTGAAATCCTGATCCATTTCTTCCGGGACTACAACCTCTACGGTGATTTCCTTTGCACCCTTCACCGGCTCCGGTTTGAATTGCAGATAGACCATTAACAGGACCGCGACCGCAGCAATCAGAATGCCGAAGACAATCAGATACTTTTTAATATTCTTGTTATTTTCCATAATAACCTCCCAATAAAAAAATCCTTTACCCACTACAGGAAAAGGACAATAAAAGAACATAGATCAGTTGTCTTTATTGCACCTTTGTCCAAATCCTCGTGGAACCTTTGGTACCGGAGATAAGCAGGTCTTCTGACTCTTGGATCAGCATGCACTTCCACCTTCCCGGTGACCGATTATCTTTTCTATCACCAGTGGTAATCCTGAAAGTACACTCCCCAAACACAGCGGCGAGACCGTACAGGCATTGAACCTGTTTCCCTATTATGTCGGATATGAATACCCAACCACTTATTCCGTAAGTATAAATTACAGTTTACAGTATAACATCCTTGTTCAATTCTTACAAGAAAATAATTGCTATTTTGTACTAATATGCTATAATTATTAGCTAGGGATATATTCTTGAAATCAATCTAAGGAGCAGATCGAAACATGAAAATAACGCAGAAATCATTTGGAAAAACGGCTAAGGGAGAGGAAGCAACCTTATACACTCTGTCCAACAGCAATGGTATGAAGGTTTCTTTTACTGATTATGGTGCTAATATTGTCAGCATCATCGTTCCAGATTCAAAGGGTAATATGGCAGATGTGAATTTAGGCTTTGAGAATCTTGCCGGATATGAGGAGAACCCTCCGGGTTTCGGCTCCTTCATCGGCAGACATGCAAATCGTATTGGTGATGCAAAGTTCGAACTGAACGGAAAAGTATACGAACTCGATAAAAACGACGGGAAGAATAATCTTCACGGCGGTTATACCGGTTATAATAAATTAATGTATGAGGCTGAAGTTTATGAGGATGACGATATTGCAAGCGTAGAATTTTCCAGACTCAGCCCTCATATGGAACAGGGATTTCCGGGCAATCTGGATATTACGGTTACTTACAGCCTGACCGAGAACAATGAACTTGTCATTGAGTATCTTGCAGTATCTGACCGAGATACCATTGTCAATCTGACGAACCATTCCTACTTTAATCTGGCAGGACACAATGCAGGATCCGTGCTGGATCATAAAGTATGGATTAAGGCAAATCAATTTACCCCTACCACACCGGATCTGATACCGACCGGTGAGCTGTGGGATGTAACAGGTACTCCGATGGATTTCAGAACCCTTAAGAGAATCGGACAAGATATCGAGGCGGATTATGAGCCTATCAAGCTTGGCGGCGGCTATGATCATAACTTTGTATTAGATTGCAGCGGCACCCAGGTAGAGAAGGTAGCAGAACTGATTGAAGAGAACAGCGGAAGAAAGATGGAGGTCTTTACAGATCTTCCGGGTATCCAGATGTATACCGCCAATATGCTGAACCCTGTAAATAACGGCAAGGGCGGAGCAACCTACGGAAAGAGACAGGGAGTCTGCTTTGAGACCCAATTCTTCCCGAACTCCATTAACATTAAGAACTTCCCTTCCTGTATGTTGAAAGCAGGTAAGGAATTTGACTCAGTAACCATTTATAAATTTACTACAATATAAATAAAAATAAAGTGTTAAAAGCACCGCAGGTGCTTCCCCGATCGTATCTGTTGCTATGCAAGCTTGCTTGTAATAGCAACAGATACGATCAGGGAAGTAAGCGTAGCAGCTTTTGACACTTTATTTTTATAGTAATAGAAGCTCGCTTGCAATAGCTATAGTTGCGATAGGAAAGAGAGCGAAGCGCCTTTTGACACTTTATTTTTATAGTAATCATATTATAAATAAAAATGGCTGTCCTTCAGGACAGCCATTTTTATTATTATTTATTATTTATTTTGTGCCGTAGATACGATCTCCGGCATCGCCGAGTCCGGGAAGAATGTAACCTTTATCATTCAATCTTTCGTCCAGGTTACCGATGTATACTTCCACATCGGGATGTGCCTTGGTAAGACGTTCTACACCTTCAGGAGCTGCGATAAGACACAGGAAGTGGATCTTGGTAATTCCTCTTTTCTTCAGCATATCGATAGCGGCAACTGCGGAGCCTCCGGTAGCAAGCATGGGATCTACAACAAAGATTTCACGATCTGCTGCATCGGAAGGAAGCTTGCAGAAATATTCTACCGGTTCCAGAGTGCTTTCGTTGCGGTATAATCCGATGTGACCAACTTTTGCATTCGGGATCAGATTTAAGATACCGTCAGCCATATGAAGACCTGCTCTCAGAATGGGAACGATACAAAGCTTCTTGCCTGCAATCTCCTTTGCTGTGGTTTTTACAAGCGGTGTCTCAATCTCTATATCAGCAAGTGGGAGCTTTCTGGTTGCTTCATAGCAAATTAACATTGCAACTTCAGATACAAGATCTCTGAATTCCTTCGTTGATGTGGTTTTCCGTCTCATAATGCCTAATTTGTGCTGAATTAACGGATGATCCATGATGGTTACGCTTGACATTTGATTACCTCCTGAGTGTGTATTCTAAATTCCTAACGAACATTATAACAAATTATTATTCTATATAAAAGGATTAATTTAATTATTTTTCTTGAATTATCGTACAATTAGGACTTTCGTGAGTCTGCAAACCAAAATGATGTTGATTTTTGTAAATATCTATGCAACAATATTTTAATGGAATAAAGGATTTTCATACTGAACGGAGACATTATGGAGAACGTTAAGCCGCAACCATTGAAAGCATTGATTATCGATGATAATGAAGTTAATACGATTGTACTTGCAAATATGCTGAAGCTGCATCGGGTCGAAGCCGATCATGCAATAAGTGGTATGGACGCTCTGGAGATTTGCAGGAAGACCAATTATGATCTGATCTTTGTAGACCATATCATGCCTATCATGGACGGAGTACAGACAACCATAGCAATCCGGGGATTAAAAAATTACCGTAACAGTATTATTCTTGCTTTAACTTCCAGCATTACCGATGAAGTAAAATGCCAGTATCAATATGCCGGGGCAAATGAAGTATATATAAAACCGCTGGATTTGGCGGAACTCGGCAGAATTATTAAGCTATGGTTCCCTCAGCTGTCAGGTGGGGATACCTTAATAAGCCCATACCAACCGGACAATCAGGAGGAAGACGATCTGGTTGGCTCCATCCTAAGTGTGATCGAGGAAATTCATTATGAAACCGGTTTAAAATATGCATTGGGTAATCCAAAGCATTACATGGAAATTCTAAGAGTTTCCCTAAAGGATATACAGACCTGTTTGAACCTGATGAACGAAGGCAACAGGAAGAGGAAGCCTGAGGAGATCAGAATTGGGGTACATAATATTAAGAACGTTTTTGCTAATATCGGGGCTTCTGCATTATCCGAGCTTTCAAAGGTGCTGGAACAGATAATTCTACAGCAGGATATATCGACTTTTGAAGAGCAATTTGCCTATTTTGTCAATCGAGTTAATGCCTTTTACAAAAAAATAGAGGAAGGTTTAACTGTATACAGATCAAAGGCGAAGAAGTTGGAAAGAGTAGATGGGAATACGATTATTCCAATGACAAAAGAGGAATATGAACAAAGGATCAGTAACACCATATACTATATCAGAAGATTTGATTATATGGCTATACTGAAGGAATTAGAAGACTTAATCCGCCAGGAACATCCGAACTATCAGTATGAGCTGGAGCAGGCTATGACAGAAATTAGAGATTATCAATATGAAAGTATCTTGAGCAGGATGCTTGATTTGAAAGATAAGATAGACAAAGCAGATTTTGCTGAATGATTGAAAAATAAATAAAAAAAGAAAAGCTGAAGCTTTTCCATGATATGCTGCGTTATAATAATTAAGCTGATAAAAAGAGGAGAAGCCCGGTAGAGGGGGGAGGGTAGCTGCCGGGCTTATTTTATGAAAAAAATTATCTTGTAAGCAATATTAAATTGGTGGTTCGGTTAAGCTAATCTCTTAACTTACTTCTGATTATAAAAGACATATATGTTTTTTGTATGGATATATTATGAACATTCTGTTAATATTTCTTTGAAATTTGAAAAAAATCGTTTTATCGAAAAATAAATCGAATTTGCAGCCGATTTATAGTATAGATACATTTAGGAAAAGGTGTCAGCATTTGCAGAGTTTTATTTTGTGTCCTTAGCGAATAATAGTAATATAAGAATTTGATACTTATAATACGGGAGTTCACATAAGAAAATGTAATAAATTGGACTGGACATTTAAAGTTGGATATGTTATAAAAATCAAAAGGAAAAGCCCTGATTGTAGATTGAGAGTAGGTGATATCATGTCAAATGTATTTAAAAGATTAATCAGCAAAGAGCTAGGTGAGGCGAATTATCACCGCTATTTTTCCTTTGTCAAAAAGAATCTTGAGAGTAAGGCCAGCGACAGTCAGACAATCTATAACGATATGTATGAAAAATTAAAATACAGGGATCTGAAATCCATTACAAAAATGCATAGCCGATTGAATGATACCATGGTACTGGCTTTTCGGATCAGTAAGAATTTCTTCTTTGCGTTTATCTTCTATTTAACGGCATCCGTATTTGTGATTGCAAAGGTACCGCAGCCGGAGGTAGTCCTTATCTCTCTTGTATTTATGAGCGTTTGTTTTATCTATAAGGCCTATGAGTTTATCGCAAATAAATTCTGTTATATCGATGCACAAATCATACTGGTTTATAAAGCAGTATTGGATCGAATTATTTTGAATGAACGAAAGACGACCCAGGAAAAATAGAAAAAATCATTAATTTTTACAAAAATCAAATAATTCTTCCATGGTAATATACAAGAGTATTTTATATAATATTGTAAGCGGTCATAATCTGCCTATATTTTGCTGCAACATTATCTAGGTATCGGTATGGCGGCCGAAATATAAAAGGAGGAACTCCGTTCGATGAAGATGACTTTACGTTGGTTTGGCCCCGGACAGGATAGCGTAACTCTCGATGAGATACGCCAGATACCGGGGGTCAAAGGAGTAATAACCGCATTGCATGAAATACCTGTTGGAGAAGCTTGGAGTTATGAGCAGGTCAAGGAAAGAAAAGACCTCATCAATACAGCCGGACTTGAGCTTCTTGGGATTGAAAGCATCAATGTTCATGAAGATATCAAGCTGGGTGTACCATCCAGGGAACAGTATATTGAAAATTATATAAAATCATTGGAAGCTGTAGGCAAAGCAGATATTCATCTGGTTTGCTACAACTTCATGCCCATTTTTGATTGGATGAGGACAGATCTGGCATACATACTTGAAGACGGCTCCAATTCGATGGCTTATGATGACAGTGAGATCATAGGTATGACGCCGGACAAGATGTTTGCCCGGATTGAAGAGAACAGTAATGGCTATGTCATGCCGGGCTGGGAGCTGAACCGTAAGGCTGAAATAACAGATTTGTTCCATAAATATGAAGGGATGACAGCAGAACGACTCAGAGAGAATTATAAGTATTTCCTTGATGCTATCATGCCGACTTGTGAAAAATATCAAATCAAGATGGCAGTTCATCCGGACGATCCTGCCTGGAATGTGTTCGGACTTCCAAGGATTGTAACCTGTGAAGAGGATATGCTTGAAATTGCAGCTATGAATTCAAGTACATATAATGGTTTTACGATTTGTACCGGGTCTCTCGGCAGCAGTATTACCAATCATATACCGACAATCATCCGGAATCCCAGGATTGCGGAAAGAATTCATTTTGCACATGTAAGAAATTTAAAGTTTACCGGAGACAGAGTGTTCCATGAGAGCGCCCATCCGACCGAATGCGGATCCCTGGATATGTATGAAATCATGAAGGCATTGATCGAGGGAGGCTTCGATGGAGTGATCCGACCGGATCATGGAAGAAACATCTGGGGAGAAATATCACGTCCCGGATACGGTTTATATGATCGTGCACTGGGTGCTGTATATTTACAGGGCTTAGAAGAGGCTATTAAGAAATCAAAAGCTTAGTAAGAAATGACGAGGCTGTTTCAAAATACCCTTTGACAGCTAAGACCAGGACTACAGGCATCCCATAATGCACTGTTTGACGGACAGCTTGCTGATTTTGTGAGACAAGAGCAAACAAACTTGTTTGATCATAGCTTACAAAATAGTAAGATGTCCGTCAACCTGTGTGTGAGGGATGCCTGTAGTTCTGGCCTTAAGCTGTTTTATGTATTTTGAAACAGCCTTGTATTTATATTTACATTTTTGTTTTTCTGGAGCGTATGGCTTTAGAAGGAGCAAAGCCCCGATTCTCCTTGAAGAGTCTGCTGAAATAAAATACATCCGAAAAACCGCAGGCCTCTGCTATTTCACTGACCTTAAATTCTCCGCTGCAAAGCATCTCTTCCGCATGGTTAATTCGTATCGAGGTTAAGAAGCTCCGAAAGGACATACCTGTTTCCTTCTTAAATAGATTCCCGAAGTACATATCGCTTAGGTTAACCAATTCAGCCATATTCTGGACAGTAAGAGGCTCATGATAATGATTTGCGATATGATGAAGAACCTTCTTAATCCGGATATCCATGATACTGGTATCTCTTTTTAATACTATTAGCTGAAAGAAACGCTGCAGTAGCATGAGATAGATCGCTCGAGCCCGCATAAGGTAACCGGGATCCCTTAGCTTCCAGACAGTATTTAGTTCCGTATACAATGAGGTCAGATCCTTATGCAGGCCGATACTACTTACGATAGGAAACGGTAGTGTAATATCCTTCCCGTTTAAATCTCTCATTTTACCATTGATGCTGTACAACTCAACCAGAGAATTCGGGTTGGTTACAGCCGAACGTCGGCTTCCGGAGGGAATACAAATCAGGTCACCGGCCGTAACAGTATATTTCTTTGTATTTATTATGTATTCTGCCTGACCGCTTATCACATAGGATATATCGACAAAATCAATCACATCATCGGAAATATGCCATGTGGGAGTAGAAATTCTATGATTATAATAATCTACGCTTGCTACAAGATTATCCATAATTTCATCGTTCAACGATAATCCCCCTCTGTGTTTTTATACTTATTTAACGATACGATTCAAGGGACAAAAAGGTCGTGTCTCTTACAGTAACAGGATAAACTTACGCAGAAAAGTACCTGGATAGTCGACATTCCTGGGACTTTCCTGCGTAAGCTTATCCGGCTGCTTTCAACAGCCGGACCTCTTGTCTGGTATATTAATAATCTTATCTTAACAAATTCAAGGATATTTGTATATATAGTTTTTACAACAAATTCACTCACCGGAGCTGTCTCATTGTATATAATCACAGGATACCAAAAATATATCCGTGATTTTTATATATTTTCTATGGTTTTCCCATGTATTTTAGTATACCAATTAGCTATAATGAGTTTATCGTTAGTTTATTCATTGACCTATATGTCATATGGTGATGAATAATGTGACTTTATAGGAGTTGAAGTACCAGATAGGCTGGTTGCAGACAGCAGGGAATTCATCAGAAACATGAGAATACATGGATTTAGAATGAATAGGGGGATCTAAGTTAAATGAAGCAGAAAAGCGTGAAGAATAAATTCAGATTATACATAAAAAGGACATGGACGCTTTATCTCATGATGGCACTGCCCGTTGCTTTTGCAATTGTATTTCGATATCTGCCGATGACAAATATTGCGATGGCTTTTAAAGAATATAACATGTTCAAAGGAGTTTGGGCTTCACCCTGGTCAGACCCGTTTTATAAATGGTTTGCAAAAGCCTTTACCTCTAAGGACTTCTGGTTAGCCCTACGCAATACCTTAATGTTAAATTCATTGGATCTGATCATCGGTTTTCCGATCCCGATCATCCTGGCAATCCTGCTGAACGAATTGGCATATAAGAGATTTAAGAAAGTAACTCAGACAATTTTATATTTACCTCACTTCCTATCCTGGATCATCATTAGCGGTATTGCTCAGCAGCTGCTGGCTCCCCGCTCCGGTGTGGTAAATGTATTCCTCGGTAATTTTGGAATTGGTCCCGTTAACTTCCTGACAGATAACTTCCTGTATATATGTACCTACATCGTATTGGGAGCCTGGAAGGAAATGGGCTGGAATACAATTATTTATCTTGCGGCAATCACCGGTATCAACAGTGAATTGTACGAGGCTGCCGAAGTAGATGGTGCATCACGCCTTAGAAGAATTTGGCATATTACACTGCCGGGTATCCGTTCCACGATAGTGGTACTGTTGATTATGAATATGGGACGTATTTTAGGAAGCGAATTCGACCGTCCTTACGCTATGTATAACAGCTTGGTTATGAAGGTGGGCGACGTACTCAGTACATATGTATTCCGTGTAGGTATCCGCGGCTTCCAGTTCTCACTGACCGCTGCAGTCGGCTTGTTCCAGTCTGTGGTTTGCGTAATATTCCTGCTGATCGCCAATAAAATAGCAAAACGCTTTGGCGAACGCGGAATATGGTAGGAAAGGGGGAATTACATCATGGTTAAGTCTAGAAAAAGAAAAACCGGAGATATTATCATTGCTTTAGTATGTATATTGTTTATTCTCGTGTGTGCGCTGCCGATCATCAACATTGCAGCGAGATCCTTAAGTGCTCCGAATGCACTGATCAATAACCGGGTCTCCTTCCTGCCGGTAGATATTACACTAGATTCATATCACTTTGTTTTGAAGGATGCTGCATTTGTCCGCAGCCTATGGTGGACCGCAATCCTGACCGCCATCTGTACCTGTGTATCCCTGTTGATGACGATCCTTTGTTCCTATCCTTTGATCTTTGATAACCTAAAGGGAAAAAACTTCATCAACGGTATGATGCTTCTCACCATGTACTTCAGTGCAGGCGCAATACCAAATTATCTGTTAATGAAGCAATTGGATTTAATTGATAAACCACTGGTATTGATCATACCAAACTGTTTATCCATCTTTAATATGATTATTTTAAGAAGCTTCTTATTCGGGGTACCGGAAAGTCTTAGAGAATCCGCACAGCTGGACGGAGCCGGTCCCGTGAATATTTTAATTAAGATTTACCTGCCCCTGTCAAAGCCGGTATTGGCTACCCTGGCCTTGTTTTATGCGGTAGGACGCTGGAATGGATTTTCAGATGCCCTGATGTATGTCACCGATCCGAAATATGCACCGATCCAGTTGAAGCTGTACCAGATCATCAATAACCTTTCCGCGATTGATACAGCCGCGCAGGAGGGATTCTCATCACCTACTGCAAGCGAGGGTCTGAAAGCGGCATCAGTTATGTTCGCAACGATACCGATTGTATGTATCTATCCTTTCCTTCAGCGGTATTTCATAGCCGGAGTAACGCTGGGTGCTGTGAAGGAGTAAGTTAATATTTTTTGTATTGGGTTCCATTTTACATGGTAAATACAACGTTGGAATACAACGCTGTTATTTATAAATAATTTATAGGAGGAAGTAGAGATGAAAAAAAGAGTATTCTCATTGATGCTTGTATGCTTAATGCTTGTAAGCATTCTTGGGGGATGTAAGAAAGAAACAACACCGACAGATACACAGAGCGCAGATCCGACAAGCGCACCCGCAGCTACAGAGGCTCCTGCAGCTACAGAAGCACCCGCATTACCTGAATACAGCGAGATTACGGTTGAGGTTTTTGACCGCGGTACTGACGCAGGTAAGACCGACGCAGCTGATAACTATTATACCAAGTGGATCCAGGATAAGGCATTAAAAGAGCTTAACCTCGGCGTAAAATTCGTTAAGGTTTCCCGTTGGGAGGAGACTGCTCAGCTCAATAACCTTATGGCTGCATCTTCCGCTCCGGACATCTGCTTTACCTATAGCAATGACTTGATTGCTCAGTATCGTGATTTAGGCGGACTTGTTGATTTGGCTCCTTATATTCAATCTTTACCTGAATTAGATAATTTACTCGGTCCTGATCCGGCTCTGGAAGGACGCAGATTAATCGAGCGTAATAAAACGATGGAGACAGGACAGATTTTCTCTGTTCCCGCACGTCGTATGAATGTTGCAAAATATGGTACTTTCATTCGTAAGGACTGGCTGGATAAGTTAGGCTTACCGTTACCTACCACGACACAGGAATTCTACGATGCACTTGTTGCATTCAAGACACAGGATCCCGGTGGTGTTGGCAAGGATAAGGTAATTCCTTTCACTATGACAAGAGATGTCAGATGGCGTGCTTCCGCTCTATTAGAATCCTTCATGGATCCTAATATTAGCAGAAAAGATCGTTGGGTTAATAATGTTATCGATCGTTATTTCTTAGAGCCTGGTTATAAGGAAGGCGTTCGTTACATGAATAAGATGTACAATGAAGGCCTCGTTGATAATCAGTTTATGCTTTATAAGGATGATACTACCGCTGATGATCTTATTAAGAGCGGCGTTGTAGGTGCATTCATCCATAACTGGGATCAGCCTTATCGTGAGAGCCCCGGACTGTTACGTGATTTAAAGGTAAATGTACCGGATGCTCAAATCGTAGCTATCGATCCCTTTAAGAACAGTGCTGGTGTGACTTCGAAGGAAGTTTATGATGCAGCAGGCTTAAGCTTCTTTGTTCCTGCTACCTGCAAGAACATTGACGGAGCAGTTCGTTACATTAACTGGTTATCCACATTCGAAAACCGTTACTATCTGCAGATCGGTGATGAAGGCGTAACTCATGAGTTGGTTGACGGTCTTCCGAAGATGATCACAGCTACCGGAGAGAAAATCATGAACTCCGCAAACAATATTGACTATACCTTTATGATTAACGGTATTGATGTAGGTGATGAGTCCAAGATGGCTCAGGTAATTGCACAGTCCTATGCAGTAGATCAGCAGGTGATTGTTGATGCATACACAAATGCAATGGCTAACAGTACTCCTCCTATTATCGTTCCGGTAACACTCAGTGCAGCAGGACCTGTTACCCAGACCTTAATTGATAAGGGTGAGACATTGATGGCAGAATCCATTACTTGTAAGCCGGACGACTTCGACAAGACATGGGATGCCGGAATTCAAGATTGGCTTGCATCCGGCGCTCAGGCAGTTGTTGATGAGCGTGCAGCAAAATATGCTGAATAATTTGGCTTAACCGAATAAGGAAAATGTGAGCTTGTATGGGAAACCATGCAGGCTCATTTTTTAATTCTACAGAAATTCTTATGGTAAAAAAATCATATAAAAATTAGTTTATGAGACTGTATAGTGACAGATAACCATTTGGTTATCTATATACTTTAACGTAGTAGGAATTATGAAACGGATAGAAGGATAATAAATTTTTGGGTTGTCCGCTTTGAAAAATCGATAAATGGGATATGATAGCGGGACAGATGCTGATATAATGGTAATATGAATAGCCCGTATGGAAAAAGCTGATAATGAAGGATGACTGCGATTAATTGAATTCATAAGGATATGCAGAATATATCATAACAATCGGAGGAGAAAACATGAACGTATTAACTGAGCATCATGGAATGGAACAAAGGAAGGTAATCAGTATTCTTGAAGTGGTTAATGTGGAGACCGGGGAGCGTAAGGTATTGAAGGAATTCGATTACCTGATTGAAGCTCCGAACTGGCTGAATAACGGAAATGAATTGATTTATAATGCGAACGGTCATATCTATTCCTACGAGATCGCTTCGGGTGAGAGTACACTAATACACACAGGCTGCTGTGACCAATGCAATAACGACCATGTTCTTTCCCCCGACCATCAACAGCTTGCGGTCAGCCATCATGCCTATGAGGATAGTCAATCCAGAATCTATACCTTGCCGATAGAAGGCGGAACGCCGGTGCTTGTAACACCAATCGCCCCGAGCTATCTGCATGGCTGGTCACCTGACGGCACGACACTCGTTTATTGTGCAGAGCGCAATGGTGAGTATGATATCTACAGTATCCCGGCAGCAGGTGGCAGGGAGACGAGGTTAACGGATGCTCCGGGTCTGGATGACGGACCGGAATATTCTCCTGATGGTAAATATATCTGGTTCAATTCGGTGCGGAGCGGTCTGATGCAGCTATGGAGAATGAAGGCGGATGGCAG
>JAEZLY010000312.1 GCA_023414985.1 Bacillota bacterium
TTTTGAGATAGGACTTGTATGGTAACACAGTTGGGAGGAGCATAAAATGATTGAGGCAAAGAATGTTGCACTGACTTATCCTGACGGAACGGAAGCCTTACGCGAGGTTAATCTTCAGATACAGCCAGGTGAGCTTGTTTATATTACAGGGCCAAGCGGTTCTGGCAAAACCAGCTTACTGAAGCTGCTGATCGGGATTGAGCAGCCGACGGCCGGCGAGCTTTCAGTCATGGGTCAGCGGATGGATAAGATTAGCGCCGGTGAACTGAGGAGACTCCGTAGAGCAATCGGTCCGGTCTTTCAGGAGTTTAAGCTGGTAGAAGGAAGAACTGCATTGGAAAATGTTATGATGGGTATGCGCTTTCTGGGTATCATACCTAAAAAAATCAGATCAGATGCTCAAGAAGCTCTGATTAAGGTTGGATTGGGACATAAGCTACATACCAGGGTTGAAAAGCTTTCCTGGGGAGAAGCGCAGCGTGTGGCGATTGCAAGAGCAGTTGCCAGAAAACCTTCCCTCATCCTGGCCGATGAACCAACCGGTAACCTGGATCATGATAACGCTATGAATATCCTTCAGATACTAAAATCTTTCCTGGATAAGAATACGGCAGTTGTAGTGACTACCCATGCGACTCACCTGATTGACCAGGATCCTGTTGCAAGCTTCGTCCGTGTCAACAGCGGGTTTATTACGATAGAGAGAGCAGGAGGAAAACAAAATGAAGACGGTACTGTATAATATCGGATACTTTTTTACGGAAGCTGTCCGTACCATCCGTCTCAGCCTTCTGTCCAATATCTTCTCTGTGTTGGGTACCGGATTAATTCTGTTCCTATTAGGCATGGTATTGTCAGGATGGTTGATTGGTGACCGGATGCTGGAAGCAATCGGCGAGGAAGCAGAAGTCAGCGCATATTTTACCGATGTTGGCAGCAGGGAGAACGCGGAAGAACTGATCGGAGAAGTAAAGAAGCTGGAAGGGGTACTGGATGCAAGATATGTGGACGAGGTACAGGCAAAGGCACAGATGGAAGATATGCTGGGTGACGAGGCAGATATTCTTTCCCTGTTTCAGGATAATCCGTTTGAGGCTTTCTTGGAGATCAGGATTGATCTGACACAGATGGATCAGGTGGTGACCAAAGTACAAGAGCTTCCGGGCATTGCCTATGTCAGAGACAATAGAGAAGTACTCGAAAAATTGAAAAAGCTGACCGATGGACTGAAGCTTGTAGGAGCGCTGGTCATGATCGCGGTAGGAGTTACTACGCTGATTATCCTGTCTCATATGATCAGACAAGGTATTTATAATAACAGGGAACAGATTAATACCTTAAGACTTCTGGGAGCACCGAACGGTTTTATCGGTTTTCCTTTCCTGCTGGCAGGAACTCTGTTAACCCTGTGCGGCGGAGTGTTGGCTGTCATACTGGTGACTGTTATGCTCAGGGGAGTCTATGGGCAGTTAGACGGTGTAATACCGTTTCTGCCGTTACCGTCGAGGGGAAGCTTACAGACAACGGTCTGCCTGCTTTTGCTGGGAAGCAGTCTTGGGCTAGGAATTCTGGGAAGCTTGTTTGGGGTATCCTCAATCTCAGAGGACAGGAACAGATAATAAATTAGTTGTGACCGGAATAAACATATTGATTGATACAGTAAGAGATACCCTGGAATGGAGGCAGAATATGATTAGTTTTACAAATGACTATAGTGAAGGAGCGCACCCAAGAATATTGGAGCTGCTGACCAATACCTGCATGGAGCAGAATAACGGATACGGAAATGATATCCACAGTGCCAAGGCGAAACAGTATATCAAAAAACATCTGGGGAGGGAGGATGTGGATATCCACTTCCTGTCCGGTGGTACTCAGACGAACCTGCTGGTGATATCGGCTTTCCTGCGGCCTCATCAATGTGTGATCGCTGCTGACAGCGGACATATTAATGTGCATGAGACCGGTGCGGTAGAAGCAACGGGTCATAAGGTGGTTACTGTTCCGGGAGTAGATGGTAAGCTGACTCCGGATGTAATCAGGAAAGCATTGGAATATCACTCGGATGAACATATGGTAAAGCCAGGGATGGTATACCTTTCCGACAGTACTGAGCTTGGAACGATCTATACCAGACAGGAACTGAAGGCAATCCGAGCGCTGTGTATGGAGAGGAATTTAATTCTGTTCCTGGATGGCGCCCGTCTTGGCTCCGCATTGACTTCTAAAAGTAATGATCTGACGGTGGAGGATATTGCAGCCCTGACGGATGTGTTTTATATCGGTGGTACGAAAAACGGTGCCCTGCTCGGTGAAGCACTGGTAATCTGTAAAGAGGAACTGAAAGAGGATTTCAGGTATCTGATGAAGCAGAGGGGTGCGATGCTGGCCAAAGGCTTTGTCATCGGGATTCAATTCGAAGCACTGTTTGAGGATCAATTATACTTTGAACTGGGCAGCCATGCCAACCGGATGGCGGAAAGGCTGGCGTCTGCATTGACGGATCTTGGCTTTCCTTTCTATACCCCCGTTAACTCCAATCAGTTATTTCCCATCCTGCCGAACCGACTGATTGATCAATTGTCATCAGAATTCGGATTTTTAGTACAGGAACATCTGAAGGATGATTGCAGTGTAATCCGATTAGTGACCTCCTGGGCCACTCCGGAGCAAAACGTGGAGAGTTTTATTAAGTATCTGACAGAAGCGGTTGCTTCCGGCAAATAAGTTGACATAAGAATAAGGAGGAAGGTTATGCAGACTAGAAGAAATGTGAAAAATGGAGATGAATTATCCATCCTTGGATTTGGGTGTATGCGTTTTCCTATGAAAGGGAACAGTATAGATGAAACAAGAGCAGTGGCTATGATCAGGGATGCCATAGAAAAAGGGGTTAACTATTTTGATACCGCCTATTTCTATCATGGTGGAAAGAGTGAGTCCTTGCTTGGTACAGCCTTGAGCGGGGGGTACAGGGAAAGGGTGAAGGTTGCCACCAAGCTTCCTCCCTTTATGGTTAATAAGCTGGAGGGTGCAAAAAAGATCTTCGAAACCCAGTGTACGAAGCTTAAGACGGATTACATCGATTACTATCTGCTTCATATGCTGCCGGATAAAGCAACACTTGACAGAATGGTACAGATCGGTGTAATGGATTGGCTGGAACAATTGAAAAAAGCGGGGACAATCAAAAATATCGGCTTTTCCTTTCATGGAAGCAAAGCTGACTTTGAAAGTCTGATTCAGGCATATCCCTGGGATTTCTGTCAGATTCAATATAACTATCTCGATGAGAACAATCAGGCTACCAAAGGCGGTCTGTTAATGGCTGCGAGTCTGGGAATACCGGTAATTGTCATGGAGCCTCTGCGCGGTGGCAAGTTGGTCAATAATCTTCCCGAAGAGGTAAAGAAAGAATTTGATAGTTACAAAGAAACCAGAACTCCGGCTGAATGGGCACTCAGATGGATCTGGAACCATCCGGAAGTTAATGTGATTCTCTCCGGTATGAGTGATGAACAACAGCTGGCAGAAAATATAGCAATTGCTCAGAATGCAAAAGCGAATGCTTTATCAGAAGAGGAGATGGCTATCTTCGATCATGTCAAGGCAGTCATGCTGAAGAAGACGAAGATCCCCTGTACCGGTTGTGCCTACTGTATGCCCTGTCCCTCAGGGGTTGATATCCCCGGATGCTTTTCTGTCTATAATGATAAGTATTTATTGGAGACAAAGGGAAACCGTTTAAAATATATGCAGACGCTTGGTGTTATGTCAAAGAACCCATCCTTTGCATCTCTTTGTACCGAGTGCGGTAAATGTGAGCGCCATTGCCCTCAGAATATTCAGATTCGTAAGGAATTAAAGGTTGTGAAGAAGGAGATGGAAGGAGTCCTCTTCAAACCGGTGGTCACTGTTTCAAGAAAGCTGTTACGGGTCGGAAAATAATATCAAAGGTGAGATGAATATATCTAAACATATCACGAGACTTAATAGAAATTTTACTTGGAATTTAATGAGAAAGTGATATAATTTTCTTAAGTTCTTATGGATTGGATAATAAATCTTGTAATTATTAAAATATTCTGACAATAGGAGAAAATACCATCGGGTATGGGTGAACAGGCATGAGGAGAAATCGTCTAAGACCAATTTATATTATTTTAGGCTTACTGTTATTGGTATTTTGTATTTATTGGACTTACAGCACATCGCAGACAAGTACCGGAACCATATCTTATGTGGTAGATTTTACAATTATTATTTTACTGTTAATTGTTCTGTTCAGAATGAACGGAAGAACGAAAAAAGCAGTAGATCACAGTAACTATATGGAATGGATCACAGACGGAAGTGTGGAAAGCAGCAGTAAGCTCAGTGTCGGTATAAAATCACTGGAGGATCTGGTGAAGCTGGCACGAGACTTAGACACGAGAGTAATCCATGATGCAAAGCTCGGTAAGTATTTTGTTTTGACTCAGGATATGACCTATATTCATGATCCCGGATTGGTCTCTAACTTGGAGAACAAACCGCAATTGGGTAAGATATTGGTTGAGCGCGGACTTCTTCAGCAGGAGCAGCTTGAGACGGGATTATACTATCAGAAGAGAATCGGATGTAAGCTTGGTGAGAGCTTGATTGCTCTTGGATTTATAGATGAAACAATCCTTTACAGTACTCTTGCGGCACAGCAGAATATATCTTATTATGAACTGGATACCAAAAGTGAAATAACAGATACCAGCTGGCTGGCAAATATGAGCCTGAACAAAGCGAGAGTGCTGCAAGCATTGCCGCTCGGTGCCAGAGTGGACGGTAAAATGGTAGTTGCCTGCGGCGAGACTGCGAAGGCAGGAATTACGCTTGCATTAAAAGAAGCACTGGGTACAGATATCTATGTAGTTGCTGCAAGGCCCTCCCATATCTATGAAATTCTGGACAGAATTGAAAAGCAGGAAATGGACAAGAACGGTTTTACCCAGCTTTTAAAGGAACGCAAGACAGAACCTTATGAGCGCCTTAGTGATAAGGAATGGGAAGCCTTTTCGATGGATTATCTTAAAGGTAAGTTAAATATGTCACTATTTATCAAAGCTACAGGGTTGATCGATGCCTTCCAGTATTCCAGAATTCCGAGTCCTGAGCTTGCCATCGGCTGGCTTACCGGGAAGTGCCTGATTAACGGGCAGGTTGCCAGTCTGATTACAACACTGGATCATATCATTGCAAAGCAGGAGAAGACACAGAGACAGCAGAAGACGATACCGGAGCTTCTGGAGCTTATGAAGGAAGCCTATTACCTGTCTGATGATGGTGCGAAATGGATCAATAACGAACACCAACAGACAGACTTACCGGTAAAACAGCTTCTGGAATGCAACTTTATGGTAGCGTCCGAAACCATCGAATATGCCGAGATGATTTTAGCAACCTTAAAGAGTCTGTTGAATAAAGCAAAAATATTTTAATAATAAGAATTAGGCTGTTGCAAAACTTTGCAACAGCCTTTGTATGCCAAGTGGATAGAAAGAGGATCGAGTATCATATGTCGGAGGAATTACTGAAAGCCTGCAGCATATGCCCGAGAGAGTGCCATGCAGATCGGGCAAATGGACAAGTGGGATATTGTAATACAACAAAGGAACTGATGGTTGCGAGAGCGGCTTTACATCTATGGGAGGAGCCCTGTATCTCCGGTGAAGAAGGTTCAGGTACCGTATTTTTTTCAGGGTGTGCCCTGGGCTGTGTCTATTGCCAAAATTACAACATTTCCAGAGCTCAGGCCGGAAAAATCATAACGATCGAGCGCCTGGCAGAGATATTTCTGGAGCTTCAGGAGAAAAAAGCGAATAATATCAATCTGGTAACAGCGGGACATTATATTCCACAGATTGTTACAGCAATCGAAGCTGCGCAAGAGAATGGACTTAAGATACCCATCGTCTATAACAGCAGCGGTTACGAAAAGGTTGAGTCCTTGAAGCTTTTAGAAGGTAAGGTGGATATTTATCTGCCGGATTTTAAATATATGGCCGATGAGCCTGCAAGGCTGTATTCCTCCTGCCGAGATTATTTTAGATATGCCTCGGACGCAATCCGGGAGATGGTACGTCAGGTCGGTACACCGGTTTTTGATGACCGTGGAATGCTGCAAAGAGGTGTTATTGTAAGACATCTCACTCTACCCGGATATCTGGAGGATTCGAAGAACATCATTAAATATTTATATGATACCTACGGTGATACTATCTATATCAGTATTATGAATCAGTATACACCACTTCCTTTTGTTGAGGATTATCCGGCGATCAACCGGAGAATCACTCCGGAGGAATATGAAGAGCTTGTGGACTATGCCATCGAGATTGGTGTAGAAAACGGTTTTATCCAGGAGGGTGAGACCGCCGCTGAAAGCTTTATCCCCGAGTTTAATCTGGAAGGAGTTTAAAAATGAACGATAAATACAAAGGAAACCAATCGCCGATGAAACAGAATAAAGGAATACAACAGTCGAAAATTAAGAATAAAGGAAATCAGGGGAAGAGCCCCTCAATTACCGGACAGGAACATGGAAAAGAAAAACGTAAGCACGAGGACTTCGAAGATTTCGAGGACTTTCTTGATTATAAAGATTTTGCCAAGGCTACCGGCTGGAAGAATAAGAATGACGGGAAGGAAAGTAATAAGGCAGTTCCGGGCAGCAACAAAAAGGTACCGTCTGCTGCAGCGAAATATGGTTCTGATGCAATAAAAGCATCTGGAAAGCAATCTACTGCAGCGGGTGCAGATAGAAGAAGAGGTTCGACTGGGAAAGATGGTAAGGCTGCCGTAAGTGGTAGCAGAAGAGTTGGAGAAGCGAAAGATATCAAGAAGGCAATGGGTAATACCAAAAAAACTGAAACATGGAAAGATTATAAGAGTTCAGCAGGTACTGATAGAAGGTCTGCGGCTGGGAAAGACAATATGACTACAGCACAGGTTGATAGAAGTGCCGGGAGAGTAAACGACAGAAGAACTTCCGGGAACAAAAGGAATTTCAATCAAGGAAAGTCGCTGCCGAGTTCTGCTGATAAAAAACCTTCACAAAAAGATACTGTACAAAAGGGGGCTTGCCCTTATCGGAAGGAGTGCGGGGGCTGTAATATTCTAAGCCAGAGTTATGAGGCGCATTTAAACGAAAAACAGAAGCTTGTAGAAGGCTTACTGAAGAAATACTGTAAGGTAGAGCCGATTATGCGCATGGAACAACCGGAGCATTATCGTCATAAGGTCCATGCCGTATTTGATCATGACAGAAAGGGAAATCCTATTTCAGGAGTATATGAGGTAGGGACGCATCGTGTCATTCCGGTGGAACAGTGCCTGATCCATAATGAAAAGGCGGACGCCATCATAAAGACCATTCGGGGAATGTTGAAATCCTTTAAAATCCTTACCTACGATGAGGATACCGGGTATGGTCTTCTTCGGCATGTACTGATTCGGACAGGCTATCATAGTAAGGAGATTATGGTAGTGCTGGTATTGGGTTCGCCCATCCTTCCTTCCAAGAATAACTTTGTAAAGGCACTTCGAAAAGAACATCCCGAGATCACAACAGTTGTTGTCAATGTGAATGATAAGAAGACCAGTATGGTATTAGGTGATAAGGAGCAGATAATCTACGGCAAGGGTTATATTGAGGATTCCTTATGCGGAAAGACTTTTCGGATATCTCCCAAGTCCTTCTATCAGGTAAATCCGGCACAGACAGAGATATTGTATCAAAAAGCGATCGAGCTGGCAGGACTCGACGGTTCACAGACAGTGGTGGATGCCTACTGTGGTATCGGAACAATAGGACTTGTTGCCAGTGATCATGCGAAAAGAGTGATTGGTGTGGAGTTAAATAAGGATGCCGTAAAGGATGCGATTACGAATGCGAAGCGAAATAATGATGATCATATCGAATTCTATCAGAATGATGCCGGAGTATTCTTAAGTCAGGTAGCAGAGCGGGGAGATCAGGTGGATGTTGTGTTCATGGATCCGCCAAGGTCGGGCAGTACAATTCAATTTATGGATGCGGTGGCAACAATCAAACCGAAGAAGGTGGTATATATCTCGTGTAATCCGGTTACTCAGGAACGAGATCTGGAATACCTGACCAAGAGGGGATACAAAGCAGAAATTGCCGTTCCGGTAGATATGTTCCCCTGGACGGAGCACGTGGAGACAGTTGTCTTGATGTCACGTAAAGATAAATAGGCTCTAAAGGGCTTTAAATCAAAGGTTTTCAGACTTTCGGTAACAATAACCGATTGCTGAGAACCTTATTATTTTGTCTTTCAAATGTAGCCCCAACATAAAAAGCATTGTCGGGTTGAGATTAGAGAACTGTTGTTAAAGCTAATTACGTTTTACAGTTCATCTTTCTGCTCTGGATATGAGTACACACATCATACCATTGATAGTAAAAGAGTAAATATAAACGGTGATATGTAAACTTTTTGGCTTCCATATTGACTTGAAATTGAAAATTTGATATTATTAAAAATAATTTCAATGAAAATTATTTTAATAAGAGAGGCATGTAATGACAAAAAGAGAAGAACAAAAAGAAAAAAGGCGACAAGATATTTTGCGAGCTGGTTTGAAGCTCTTCGCTTGCAAAGGTTATGAAGCAACTAAAATAAATGATATTGCAGAGGAAGCAGGAATGAGCCTTGGCTTGCTATATCATTATTTTGAATCAGTCGAGATTTTACATGAAGAATTGATTAACATTGCATTAGCAGGACGTACAGGACAATATTTTCCTCAATATGACAATCCTCTTGATTACTTTGTAAAATCAGCAAGCCATATTTTCGATGTAGTAAAATTAGACCATGATTATGCTGAATATTTTGTATTGATGAGACAGGCACAACGCAATCAGAACTTACCAATCCATATAAAAGAAAAACTGGAACAAAACGATATTATTGTTAAATCAATTATCACCATTGAAGAAGGTCAACGTCAAGGAATCATTCGCAAAGGAAATCCTATGGCGTTAGCAATGACATTTTGGCTTTCCATAGAGGCATATGTGGAAATGATTGCCCTTAATCCTGATATACCTTACCCGGAAACTAACTGGTTTGTTGATATACTAAGAGCAAGTAATACTATGAAAAATAGTACACATTTCAAGGAGGAACAATATGATTCTGGAGAAAAATAATTATGACAAAAACGCACTTCTAAATAAAATTGTGTTGATTACAGGCGGTGGCGGTGGAATTGGCATTGAGGCTTCAAGGGCTTTTGCTTACATGGGCGCTCATGTAATCATTGCGGAAATAGATACTGACAGAGGAAAGCAGGCGCAAAAACTGATAAATGAGGAAAACCTTAACGGAACCGTGGATTTTTTTCAGATTGACATTACAGATGAAAAGCAGATTGATAAATTATACGAGTATATTATGGACAAATACACGCGTCTTGATGTTCTGATAAATAATGCCGCCGTTGTTCCGATGGGAGCGA
>JAEZLY010000026.1 GCA_023414985.1 Bacillota bacterium
AATTATCACTTTAGAGGAGGAGCAAATCCATGAACAAAGCAGAATTAGTTGCAGCGATTGCAGAAAAAACAGATTTTTCAAAGAAGGATTCAGAGAAGGCATTAAAGGCTTTCATCGATGTAGTTACCGAGGAATTAACCAAGGGTGAGAAAGTACAGTTGGTTGGTTTTGGTACATTTGAGGTATCTGAGAGACCCGCTAGAACTGGAAGAAATCCTTTAACCAAGGAAACGATCAAAATTGCTGCTTCTAAGGCACCGAAATTTAAGGCTGGTAAGGCTTTAAAGGACGTTATCAACGCATAGTAGATTGAAAACGAACGAAAAGGTTGTTTTAAAATCCGGGTCCTAATGGGGTGTAGGGTTTTTAAAACAGCCTTTTTTTATTTACATTTCATCTGATGGAGGTCAATATGAGACTAGATAAATTCTTAAAGGTATCCAGACTGATCAAACGCCGGACAGTAGCCAACGAAGCTTGCGACGCCGGAAGAGTAACAATTAACGGCAAGGAAGCAAAAGCTTCTGCGACAGTGAAGACAGGAGATGTCATCGAGATCGGTTTCGGTGCGAAAGCTGTCAAAGTCGAGGTGTTGGACGTACAGGAAACGACAAAAAAAGATGAAGCAAAGGAACTTTACAAATACCTGTAGGTATGGCGGTCTGTAACCGGACCACTGCCTGCATGTCATGAAATGGGAAGTCTTCTCATATACTTAACAAGATATATCTTGGATCACTATGAATGATAGGTATAATGTGAGGAGGCATTTTCATGGAAGAGAAACAACAGGTTTTAAAGGGACATAAGCTGAATATCGTCGCCAGAAAAAACGCTACGATTACCGGTGTCAATGACGTGCTGTCCTTCGATGCCGGAGAAGTATTACTTCAGACGGAGCAGGGTATACTGATGATACGCGGTAAAGAACTGCATGTGAATCGGTTAACTCTGGAAAAGGGAGAGGTAGACATTGATGGTCATATTGACAGTCTGACCTATTCTGATGCAGCGGGGGGTTCAAAGTCAGGGGAATCTCTGCTGGGCAGGCTTTTTAAATAGGAGGCCGCAATGAATCCGTCCATTACTGTTGAACTGCATTTTTTTCTGATTTCCATCCTTTGGGGTGGGATTCTGCTGTTAGCCTATGATATTCTACGAATCCTGCGTAGACTGATACCGCATGACGGCTTTTTTATTGCCTTGGAGGACCTTTTCTTCTGGGTGCTCGCAAGCCTTTTCGTCTTTGCCATGATATACCGGGTAAATGATGGTGTAATCAGGGGATTTTCCGCTCTTGGAGTTATACTTGGGGGAGTACTATATCATTACAGCATCAGTGATTTAATGGTACAGGGAGTATCTGCACTGTTCCATATTATTCTGAAATTCCTGAAGGTCTTACTCACTCCGTTCAGACTGGCAGCCGGGAAAGCTTATAAACTCCTGCGCTTTGTCTCATCCAAGGGAAAAAGGTTCGTAAATAAGCTATTATTCCGATTGAAAAATAAGATGAAATCAGTTAAAATAGCATTGTCAAAGAAGAAACCAGCGTCAAAAAAGAATCCGGAAGCAAAAAAGAAATCAATACCAAAGAAGCAGCCGGAAGCAGTTAAGGCAAAAGGCAAGAACAGGTCTGAGGCAAGGGTGGCTTCTGCGGCTGGGACGAAGCGGTAATTCCGGTTTTTTGAGGAGATGTCAGGCATGAGAAGAAAGAAAAAGAATGGGACAGGGATCGGTATTATAGCGTTTGTCGTATTAATGCTGTGTGCAATTGTGTCCTATCGCAGAATAAGCCTTGCGCAGGAAGAAGAGGACGCACAGATAAAAATCAACCGTCTTCAGGCACAGTATCAGGAGGAGCAGGAGCGTACGAAGGAGATAGAGGAATACAAGGCCTATACGAAGACCAAGAAGTATATCGAAGATACGGCACGAGATAAGCTGGGTCTTGTTTATGGTGATGAGATTATTTTCGAACCGGAAGAATAAATAGGTTGACAAGCATCCGGTTAGCAGTTATAATAAAGTTCGTTCTTACGGCGAAGTAGCTCAGCTGGCGAGAGCACGCGGTTCATACCCGCGGTGTCGGCGGTTCAAATCCGTCCTTCGCTACTCATATGAATTAACAAAGGGAGGTGTTACAAGCACCTCCCTTTTACGTGCTGATAATGAATAGGGAAAGGAATGTAATCCCTTTGGGCGCCTTACCCTCCTTGGCATGTCCTCCTACGAGCCTCAATACATAGCGGAAACGCCTCTTAAGCTGACGTCGTTCCCGCTTGAGTCTCATATCGGACATTATCAGCCTGCGTCAGCCGGTCTACCCAAAGGGAATACATACCTTCCCCTATTCATTGATGAACGTGATGTGAGTGCTTGCAACACCTTGTCTTCAATAAATATTCAATTTTTATGTATTCATATTTGGATACGTTTTTTTGTGATAATCGGTCTTAAAATACAATCATTCTTGATTATGTAATGTTTTGAGCTGATATTTTCGAGGTTTATATAGTCCTGCTTCTTATTCTTACCATCTTAATTTGAATGAGCGCCCTATATTCGAGTTTATCGCCCATTTGATGGAATTCTTGTCAAAAAGTTTTTGGATTCTGGCTTGCAGTTTTGACAAAGATTTCGAATGCTCCTTTCTTATAATTACTGCACGGTTATTATCTAGCGGAACAAGAAGGGAGATGCGCATGAGCAGTTCATGCGCGACATCAATGGTCATGAGAAAAAGAAAAGCATTCATTCATCTGATTGGTCTGGTGGTTGCCAGAGCCACCTTTTATTCTATGAATCCACTTGCAATCGGATATTTTACGGCAGCCTATCTGTCGGGCGCCGGAGGTGGCTGGGCATTTGCTGCGGCAGCGATCGGAATCGCTTCCAGCATGAATATGATTGGTATTATGAAATATTCTCTGGCTATGGTTGCTACAGTCATTTTTTTGGAGATGCCGATCATCAAGAAGAGTAATATACCCAGAACAGTTTTATATATATTGCCATCTATCATTTTATGCGGCTTCTCCCTTATGGAGATTACAGAGGGAGGCCCCATCGAGACACACCTTGCCTTGGCAGCTTTGGAAGGGTTGATTACACTCATCTCAACCTTTATATTCCGGCAGGGAATCGATTTTATTTTACTGCCTCAGAAGGGAGCCAGATTAAACAATGAACAGATGGTGAGCGTTGCGGTCATGGCTGCAGTCTTTCTGTATGCGATACCGGAGCTGGACAGTGCCTATCTGGCACCTGCCGAGACGCTGGCGTATTTTATGATATTGTATTTTGCTTATAAATATGGTGCAGGTCAGGCAACCATAACCTCGGTGGTATGCGGACTGGTTCTGTGTTTGCGCGGAGCACCTGCTGAGGACATCGGACTTTTCTCTATGATGGGAATTATTACTGCAGTATTTCGTGAAATGGGTAGACTGCCTTGTGCAGGGGTCTATCTGCTTACCGCATCCATTTCTGGTCTGGTCAACGACGGTATGGAGCTGAGCCTAAAGGAAATAGGCGCCCTTGCTTCGGCCGTGGTGGCATTTCTGCTGCTTCCCTCAAGCTTTATCTATCGGGCGGATGCAGCCGGCGGAACAGGAAGACAGGAACAGCTGGTCACTCAGAATTTGAAGAAGCTTACTAAACTGAGAATGAGAATATTCTCTGAATCCTTTTTAAAGCTTTCCAAGACTTTAGATACCATAACCGAGAAACAGACAAAATTGAAACAGGGTGAAATAAACCGCATCTTTGAAGATATCTCCGAAAAGCTCTGCAAAAACTGCGATCATTGCATGAACTGCTGGGAGCAGTGCTTTCAGCAGACCTATCAGGCAGCCAGCCTGATGTTTGAGGTTGCGGAACAAAAGGGATCGGTTACCAAGGAGGATGTTCCGGCGAACTTTCTCGACAGCTGCGTCAGCCTGGAGGATTTTATCTCAGAGACCAATCGGGGATTTGAGATAGCAAGACTGAACCACATCTGGTTGAGCCGTATATCTGAAAGCAGGGAGGTCATTGCCGATCAGCTCAAGGAGGTATCCACTGTCATACAGGACATTACCGGCGATATCTATGAGGCGGCGGAGGCCTCAAGAGCGGAGGAGGAGAAGGTGATCCGCAGGTTGAGAGCAGAACACATTTCTGTCAAGGACATTACCATTCTGGAGCGGGAGGATAAGAGAAAAGAGGTCTATTTAAACGCCTGCTGCAGAGGAGGCAGATGTATCACGGCAAAGGAAACGTCGGGTTATATCTCTGAGGTATTAGGGGTCAGAATGAGGGCCTCGGAGGCATCAAAATCCGTCATTGCCAAGGAGTATGAGAATTATATCTTTACCATGGATACAAAATTCAAGGTGCTGACCGGGGTCGCCAGGGCAATGAAGGAGAATGTGTCAGGAGACAATTTCTCCATCCTTCGTCTGGAGAACGGAGAATTCATGATTGCGCTGTCGGACGGTATGGGTACGGGACAGGAGGCAGGAGAAGAGAGCGAGACGGTCATGGCATTACTGGAGCAGATGCTGGAGGCGGGGTTTAAAGCAGAGACTGCAATCCGCCTGATTAATTCCAGTCTGGTACTGAAGGCGGATAAACAGACCTTTTCCACGATTGATATGAGCATCATCAATCTGTTTACAGGCATGTGCGAGTTTATTAAGATCGGCGCGGCTGCTGCCTTCATCAAGAGGGAGAATTGGGTGGAGACGATAACCTCAACCACGCTGCCGATCGGAATGTTCGGCAATGTGGATTATGACACGGTCACCAAGAAGCTCTATGAGGGAGATATCATCGTACTTCTGACGGACGGTGTACTTGACTGTATCGAAGGAGACAATAAGGAGGCCTTTGTGGAACAGCTCCTCCTGGAAATCAAGAGCAGCAATCCCCAGGAAATAGCGAACCGAATCCTTGAGACGACACTTTCTCATAGTAATTACCAGCCAATCGATGATATGACTGTAATAACAGCCGGATTATGGTTAAAATAGAACTATGTGCTAAATAATTCGTTGAAAAATAGGGCTAAAAGGGTTAGAATACAATAAAAACCACATTTGATAAAAGATGGGATAAAGATGCTTCAGAAAATAAAAGATTATATGAAACAAAATGAATTGCTGGAAAAGGGAGATAGGATTGCCGTAGGGGTGTCCGGAGGAGCAGATTCTATCTGTCTTTTGTATGTGCTTTTCTCTCTGAAGCAGGAATATGAGCTGAAACTTGTGGCAGTTCATATCAATCATGGAATTCGAGGGGAAGAAGCAACCCGTGACGAGCAGTTTGTACGAAAGTTCTGTTCGGAGTATGGTATAGAATTCTGTGTTCACTACTATGATGTAAAGAAGCTGGCTGCAGAGGAAGGGCTCAGCATAGAAGAGGCAGGCAGGAAGGTAAGATATGCCGCTTTTTCGAATACTTGTAACGAATATCTGTGTAATAAGCTGGCAATTGCGCATAATAAAAACGATAATGCCGAAACCTTCCTGTTCAATTTGTTCCGGGGCTCCGGTATTCGGGGGCTGTCGGGTATGGAAGTGAACCGCTCTCTACCGGAAGGGGAGGGAGAGATCCGAATGATCCGTCCACTGCTCTGTGTGACGAGGGAAGAAATCGAAGAATATCTTGCAGAGATGGACATCGGTTACATCACGGATTCCACTAATCTGACCGAAGATTATACCAGAAATAAGATCCGCAACAGGATCCTCACCTATGCGGTCAGGGAAATCAATCCACAGTCTGTGAATAACATAACAGAAGCGGCCAATACGCTGAAAGAGATAGAGGAGTATATCAATTCAGATATCCGGAGGCAGTATGAGCGGCTGGTAAGCGCCGAAGAGGATAAGCTGAGAATCAGGGTGGAAGCACTTCAGGCTGAACCTATCGTAATCCAAAAGGGATTAGTCAGACAGCTGCTGGAGCAGCTTGCCGGGATGCAGAAGGATCTGGAAGCGAAGCATGTGGAGGGAGTTCTGGGTCTGATGAGAAGACAGGTCGGAAGGCAGATCCATCTACCCTACCAAATCATTGCTGAGCGGGAATATGAAACAATCTGCTTCTATCGCAGCAGACCTGATAATAGGAATAATCTTACGGATCATAAGCCGGAGCCGGTCAGGATAAACATACCCGGAACTACGCAAATTCCCGGGAGTAGTAAGATTATGGAAACAGAATTAATTAATTATAAAAAAAATGATCCGATCCCGAAAAACAGTTGTATGAAGTGGTTTGATTATGATAAAATAGAGAATGCTGTTGAAATAAGAACCAGAAAAGAAGGAGACTTCCTACAGATCAACGCTTCCGGCGGTAAGAAAAAGTTAAAGGATTATTTTATTGACCAGAAAATTCCGCAAAAGCAAAGGGATGAGCAGCTCCTGATTACCGATGGCAGTCATATTATGTGGATTCCCGGTATGGGAGAACGCATAAGTGAAAAATATAAAGTGGATGATACCACGACAAAAATACTGTTGATGAAATTGATGGATTTGGAGGAATAAGAAATGAAAGATAAAGTCAGAGTGATGATATCAGAAGAGCGGGTTACGCAGAGAATTAAAGAGCTGGCTGAGCAGATCAGCAAGGATTATGAGGGCAAAAGTGTTCATTTGATTTGTATTCTTAAGGGAAGCGCCTTCTTCAGCTGTGACCTGGCAAAACGATTAACAATCCCTGTAACCCTTGACTTTATGTCGGTATCCAGCTACGGAAGCGAGACGGTTAGTTCCGGCAGAGTCCGTATCTTAAAGGATTTGGATGAATCCATCAAAGGAAGAAATGTACTCATTATAGAGGACATCATCGATTCGGGAAATACACTGGCTTATTTGAAAGATTTATTGGGCACCAGAGCACCGGAAAGCCTTGAAATCTGTACTTTATTAGATAAGCCGGATAGAAGAGTGACAGATGTCGATGTCAAATATGTCGGCTTCATCATTCCGGATGAATTTGTCGTAGGCTACGGTCTGGATTATGATCAGTACTACAGAAACTTGCCTTACGTCGGAGTAGTTGAAAATTAAGCAAACCTTTACTAAAGAAATCACGGATATCCGTGAATACCATTATTCAAGAAGAAGGAGGTCGTTCAGTGAGAAAACAGATGAAAGGATACGGCTGGTATATCATCATTCTTCTTATTGTGATAGTTACATTTTATATATCCAATAATATTGAGTTAAATGACCAGGACAAATATTCTTACAGTCAGTTTGTGAGTGACATAGACAATAATCAGGTGAAATCCATTGATATTTATCCGAATGAGGAGACTCCAACCGGTGAAGTTGCAGTTACGACACAGGATGGAAAAAGTAAATCCTTTAATGTTCTGGATACAGTGAAGATAGAAAATATGGCTTATGAAGCTGGATTAGATCCGGTAACCCATGCTATCTCCAAGCCAAGCTGGTTCCTCACCTCAGTATTACCCTACATCCTGGTGTTCATTATCATAATCGTGCTCTTCTCCTTCCTGTCCAATCAGGCATCGGTGGGCGGAGGCAATAATAAGGTCATGAACTTTGGTAAAAGCCGTGCCAAGATGACTACGGAAGAGAATAAGAATACAACCTTTAAAAATGTTGCAGGTCTCGATGAGGAAAAGGATGAACTGAGAGAAATCGTGGATTTCCTCAAATCACCGAAAAAATATATTCAGGTGGGTGCGAGAATCCCCAAGGGTGTGCTGTTAGTTGGTCCTCCCGGAACAGGTAAGACTTTGCTTGCCAAAGCGGTAGCCGGTGAAGCAGGCGTGCCGTTCTTCTCCATCTCGGGCTCTGATTTCGTCGAGATGTTCGTGGGTGTCGGTGCTTCCAGAGTAAGAGATTTATTTGAGGAGGCAAAGAAAAACTCTCCTTGTATTATATTTATCGATGAGATTGATGCGGTTGCAAGACGCAGAGGAACCGGTATGGGCGGCGGCCATGACGAACGGGAGCAGACGCTGAACCAGCTGCTCGTGGAAATGGATGGTTTCGGTGTGAATGAAGGAATCATCGTGATGGCGGCGACAAACCGTGTGGATATTCTGGATCCCGCAATCCTTCATCCCGGCCGTTTTGATCGTAAGGTTACTGTTGGACGTCCGGATGTAAAGGGAAGGGAAGAAATCCTGCAGGTACATGCCAAAGGCAAGCCTTTGGGAGATGACGTAGATTTAAAACAGGTTGCTCAGACAACTGCCGGCTTTACCGGTGCTGATTTAGAGAACCTACTGAATGAAGCGGCAATTAACGCCGCGAGAGAGAACCGAAGCTACATCAATAGTGAGGATATCAAGAAATCCTTTATCAAGGTTGGTATCGGAACTGAGAAGAAGAGTAAGGTTATCACAGAGAAAGAAAAACGAATTACTGCATATCACGAATCAGGGCATGCGATTATGTTCCATGTACTTCCCGATGTCGGACCGGTCTATACCGTCTCCATCATTCCAACCGGCAATGGTGCTGCAGGCTTTACAATGCCACTTCCGGAGAAGGATGAGATGTTCAATACCAAAGGCAGGATGAAGCAGGAAATCATCGTGGATTTGGCAGGAAGAGCAGCAGAAGAGCTAATTCTGGAGGATATCACGACCGGTGCGTCCCAGGATATTAAGATTGCAACCAAGACAGCCAGAGCGATGATTACCAGATACGGTTTCTCCGATACCATCGGTATGGTGAACTATGATAACGATGACGATGAGGTGTTCATCGGAAGAGATCTGGCACATACCAGAAGCTACAGTGAGAATATTGCCAACCGAATCGATGACGAGGTAAAGAAGATCATCGACGAATGCTATGGTGAAGCGAAACGGATTCTGATGCAGTACAAAGAGGTTCTGGAAGCCAGTGCGTCACTGCTGATGGAGAAAGAAAGAATTACCAGGGAAGAATTCGAAGCCCTGTTTCAGCCGAAACAGATTGGAGAAACAACGGCAAACGCATAGCAGAAAGCCCGATATAAGTCATTCACTGAACTAACAAACCGATTATTTGTACAATATGACGAAAAACGGATGAATAATTTGTAAAGTTTGTGCACACTTTTGTCGGGCTGCATGCTATACTATGTTCGTAAACCCCAATACATTATATAGTTTTTGCTACACCCCCATAAGTAACAAAAATACCTTCTCCGAAAAAAGGACAGTCCCATAACTGTCTTTTTTTCTGTCTAAAAATAGGTATTCGAACCAGCAATTACAGAGTCTTCTCAGATATATTATGTTGGCAGCGTACGTATACTCTTTATGGAAGACAAAAAGGGACTGCTGCAAAATATTTTATTACTAAGGTAAGGATAACAGGCATCCCATAATGCACTGTTTGACGGACATATTGCTGATTTTGTAAGACAAGAGCAAACATACCTGTTTGATCATGGCTTACAAAACAGTAGGATGTCCGGCAATCTGTGTGTGAGGGATGCCTGTTGTCCTTACCTCTATCAAATATTTTGCAGCAGCCCCATAATAAAAGCGGCACCTGTCAGTAACAGGTACCGCTTGTCAATACTAAGGGGTGAAAGCTTGCTGCTTGCATATAATAATTTCTTAAAATATACGTTTCTCTTCCTTGTCGGCGGGTTTACCTACGGCTGCGTCGAGAATCTTTCCAGAGGGTACTCTCACATCTCCATGCTGATTGCAGGAGGAATCTGCTTTATATTAATCGGACTACTGAACGAGGTATATTACTGGAATATGGCTATCATCAGTCAGATGGCGATTTCAGCCCTGATCATCACAACGGTGGAATTGATAACCGGAGTAATCGTGAACCTCTGGCTTGGATTAAATGTCTGGGACTATTCCAAACAGCCGTATAATCTACTGGGGCAGATCTGTCTGCTTTATACGAATATCTGGTTCTTTCTGTCCTTACCGGCAATTCTTCTGGATGATTATTTGAGATATTACTTAATGAAAGAGGAAAAGCCGCATTATAAATTCTTATAAGGCACCAATACACAATATTTATCCAGAAGTGCAACCGGATGATAGGAGAGCTTGGAGGTACGAAGACCCTCATCTCCTACATCCTCTTCCCGATTGATATACTCAATTCCGTAGGTGTTTCTCATGTCACTGGAAAATTCCTTGACAATCATCTGATAGGAACCTGGGTAATCACGGTTTGCTTTTTCGATATGGCAGTACAGCGTATCCTTGACTACCTCTCCGATGGAAAGAGCAACGATGGCGCCGTCTACCTCGATAAATGCTCCGGGCAGCTTGAACCGGTCAATGTAAGGCATTAGCTCCAGGGTACGTTTCAGTTCCTCTTGGGCCAGGGACGCCTCCTTGCCGTGATTCTCCTCATAATCCTTCAGAAATTCGATTACTCTGGGCATGTTGTCCGGAGTAATTCTTTGATAGCTGTAATTCGGATAGAGCTTCTTGAATTTATTGATATGATTTCTCTGCCCGCTGTATTTACGGCCGGCCATCTCTGCAAGGTCCTCCGCCTTGTATAGATAATCTGCCCAGTCACGGTTCGAGGAACAGGGCTGGGTTCCGTCGTACTCGTTGACCAAAGTGGGAATGGCTTCTTCGGGAACAGTACAGAACCAGAGCGGAATTCCATTTTCCCGGCAATAGTCCTTTAAGGCATCCATGGCCTTATCCAGAGAACCGCCGCCTACCGGAAAGGTAAAGGAGACACGGTTTAAAAACTTCACTTTATATAAAATCATATCGTCATAAATAGCAAAGCTGGATTGATAAAAATCACGCCACATATACATCGCGCCGATGGTGTAATCGCTGGTGCGGCTGATTTTGTATTTGAAATATTCTGCAGGGATACTGATATTCTCTGCGGTGATCGGGTCAAACGATAGCATAATTTCCTCCTAATGTGATAACATATGACAAACTTCACTATAGCACATCGCTCTGTATCTGTCCATATAGGACATAACAGGATACTATCGGCTATGAGAAGCTGGCATCGTGCTTTGCAGGATATTAAGGATGTTTCCCTAATTCTTATTTTTTTATGAATTGGTGGCAGGGCTGGTGTGGATTATGTTATAATATCGACAGATATTATAACAATGCCGAACGAAGTGAGTGCACCTCCTGGCACGAAGTGCCATACCATGGACGCATGCGGACATGGTACAATAAGAGGGTAGCATGAAAAAATAAAGAATAGGAGTCATTATGAAGCTGCTGTTAATTGCAGTGAATGCAAAATATATCCATTCAAATCTTGCTGTATACAGTCTGAAGGCATATACAGAAAAATATCTGCCCGAACAGTTGCGTCAGAATGTTCAGATTACATTGGCAGAATATACGATCAATCATGCCGAGGAAGATATCCTTGCAGGTATCTATAAGGAAAAGGCCGATATTGTGGCATTTTCCTGCTATATCTGGAATATTGGGATGATTCTGAGAATCACTGCGGAGCTAAAGAAGGTACTCCCGAAGCTGAAGATTTGGCTCGGAGGTCCCGAGGTATCCTATGATGCTGCTGAGTGTCTTCTTAAGAATCCGGAGCTTGACGGGATTCTTCTCGGAGAAGGGGAACAGACCTTTCTGGAGCTTAACGAATACTACGCAGGTGGAAGAAAAAGCCTGGGAGAAATAGAGGGACTGGCCTACCGTGATACTGAATGCAATCAAATCGTGATAACAAAAGCCAGGCAGCCGCTGGAACTGGATGCAATTCCGTTTCCATATAGGGAAGGGACAGGCTTCGAGCATAAGATCATTTACTATGAGAGCAGTCGGGGATGCCCGTTCTCCTGCAGCTATTGCCTGTCCTCTGTTGACAGGCGGATCAGGTTTCGAAGTACTGCTTTGGTAAAGCAGGAATTACAGATTTTACTGGACCGAAAAGTACCCCAGGTCAAATTTGTGGACAGAACCTTCAACTGTAATAAGCAGCATGCCATGGAAATCTGGCGCTTCATAAAAGAAAAGGATAACGGTATCACAAATTTTCATTTCGAAATAGCGGCAGATCTGCTCGAGGAAGAGGAGATAGGTTATCTTACTTCCTTAAGGCCCGGACAGGTTCAATTCGAAATCGGTGTCCAATCAACCAATCCGGATACTGTCGCAGCAATTTGTAGAAGAATGGAACTTGATAAGGTTAAGAAGAATGTGGCATTGATTAAAAAGGGCGGGAACATTCATCAGCATCTGGATTTGATTGCAGGACTGCCTCTTGAGGATTATTCTTCCTTTGAACAATCCTTCCGGGAGGTTTATAATATGAAACCGGATCAGCTGCAGCTGGGCTTTCTCAAGGTACTGAAGGGTTCACCGATGGAGCAGGATGGCAAGACATACGGTATTGTCCATCGTGAGACAGCTCCGTATGAGGTCCTCTATTCAGATTGCCTTTCCTTTGATGAGATATTAAGGCTGAAGGGGATCTGTGAGATGGTGGAGGTTTATTATAACAGCGGCCAGTTTGTTCATTCCGTGGCTTATCTGGAGCATTTTTATCCTTCTCCCATGAAGCTCTATGAAGAGCTTTATGATTATTATGAGCAGAACGAGCTGCTGCTTCCGGCACACAGCAGAATCCGAAGATATGAGATACTGCTGGATTACTATGAGGAAAAGGTGTTGAGCGGAGAAGCGTCGGGATGCCTGTCAGAGGGCGGACATCCATCATCCGGGAACATCCGTCTGTTTGAGGAACTATTGTTGTTTGATCTATTCCTCCGGGAGGATTTAAAGTCCAGGCCGAGCTTCGCCAGGGGTAAGCCTCAATACAACTTTAAGGATAGCTATGAGCGTTATCGGAAGGAGTATCAGCAGCTTCATATTGAAGCGTTCACCTTTGATCCTGAAATCTCAGCACGGGAAGGAAAGCCTGTAAGGCAGGAGACGGTTCTGCTGTTTGATTACAGCCGCAGGAATCCTCTGACACATTCGGCATACATTCAAAGGATATAGCTTTAATAAAGGAACAATCGGATCGTATATCTCGTCAATAATACAGGTATAAATACCATAAATTTTCTAACATGAATTGCTTTACAACAGAAGGAAGGAGATCGCTTTGACAGTAAGCAGAATTACAAAGAAGGAAAAGGAAAGAATGGAGCGCATCATTGCTCTGCTCAATCAGGAGTACGGGCAGGATTATACCTGCTTCCTGCATCATGAAACACCCTGGCAGCTGCTGGTGGCAACGATATTAAGCGCCCAATGTACGGACGAACGGGTGAATCTGGTAACCAAAGATTTGTTTCAGAAGTACAGAAGTCTGACAGATCTGGCGGGAGCAAGCCAGGTGGAGTTGGAGAAGGATATCCACTCTACTGGGTTTTATAAGAATAAAGCAAAGAATATCATTGCCTGTGCCAATCAGCTGCTCACGGAACATGGCGGCGAGGTGCCGAATGACATCGATGCCCTGACGAAGCTGGCCGGAGTCGGACGCAAGACGGCAAATGTGATCAGAGGTAATATCTACCATGAGCCGAGTATCGTGGTGGACACCCACGTAAAGAGAATTTCCAACAGGCTCGGTTTTACAAAGCAGGAAGATCCGGTGAAAATAGAATTTGATTTGATGAAGCTGTTACCGAAGGAACAGTGGATTCTTTACAATATTCAGATCATCACACTCGGGAGAACCATCTGCTTTGCACGCAATCCCAAGTGCAGCGAATGTTTTTTGCGGGATGAATGTCCTGCACGCTTAAGTATGAAAAATTCGGGCAAAATCTTAAAAAATATATAAAATTACCTTGATAGATTTCATAAAATATCATAGAATAAACATTGCATTTATAAGGAACGATTCTTTATTACAATAAGTTCGCCAATCAGCTTTTCTTTGTTGACTATTTTTGTTTTTGAAATCGTTTCGATCAGAGTGTCTATGTTTTGATATTCGTTTCGGCTGCTGTAGATCTCTGCAAGAAGCCGGTAGGATTTTGATACATCGGTAAGGCAGGCAACACCGTATTCCAATACAACCTTTGCTTCCTCAAGATAGCCTTTGGTATATAACCGATCGGCCCATTTATGAAGCATACTGACGAATTGGATGAAATTATTGTCGTATTCCATGAGCTGAGCAAGATTCGGGGCACCGTATTGGAGCTTTAAATCTGTGTTAGTCTGGCCGGAGAGGTTGATTGCTTTCCTGCCCTCCATCTTACGTATGGTATCACGATAGGAATTCAGCGTATCATCCTCGAGATCGCCCATGGGAAGGGCATCCAGGGATATCGTAAAATAGTCCAGGCCAGTGATGTCCTTGCGACGGGTCAGGTTGGCTTCTTTCTCCTTCTCCCAGAACTCATCATTGCCTGTTTTTGTCTTACTGGAGCTTTTGCGTATTTCATACTGAAGCCATACGACAAAGATTAAGACTAATATAGTTAATACAGGAATCTTCATGCGGTATTCACGGCCTTTCTAACATAAAATAAGTAAAGAGGTGAAAATAATGAACTTTTACAGCAAGAAATCAAGGAGAATTATCACTACCATCATCGTAATCATTCTGGTGCTCGCTATGGTAGTACCTTCCGTTCTCAGCGTAATCAGCTAATTGTACGGAGAAAAAGCGGGTCTTACGCTATGTATGTGAGTGCTTCTGCCATATATATCGGCATATGGTCTGCGTATGGTAACAGACGTAGTAATTTGTTTGCATTTAATATACATAATTGCAGTCTAAAAGTCAATGAACGAAAGAATAACTTGAATAATCTCCTGTTTATGTTAAAATAGGAAGAAGTCACATAAAACAGGATAAATGAACAAGGAATAGATTTCAGCAGTTGAAAAAGGAGGATAAATATGGGCAGAAGAAATATTATCTTATCAGCGGTCATAGTTTCGCTCTTACTGTTTTTTGCGGGAGATAAAGCAGTTGCATCGGCTGAGGAAAAAGATAATACCATATGCAAGGGTGTATTTATAGATGAAGTCGATGTAAGCGGAATGACCAGAGAACAGGCCAAGGAAGCAGTAGATCAATTTGTTGAGGGCCTTAAGAATAAAGGAATAGCTGTCATGGTTGGCGAGGACGTCGTATATTCAACGATGGGAGCTTTGGGATATAAAGCCGAGGAGAATGAGGATATTGATCAGGCGCTGGCGCTTGGGAAATCCGGTAATCTGATTAAGCAATATAAGGATATCAAGGATATTGAACAGGGAAGCATTATTTATCCCCTGTCTTTTACTGCGGATGAAGCTAAAATCAAAGACCTGGTAGAAAAGGATGTCAGTGCGTATAATATCAAGCCTACCAATGCAAAGGTGTCCCGTAAGAACGGCGAGTTTGTCTATACGGAGCATGTGGTCGGAAGTAAGGTAAATGTAGATAAGACTACAGCAAAAATTAAAGAAGCGGTAATGAGCTGGAACCGACAGGATCTGATCGTGGATGCTGTTGTCGAGGATGATATGCCGGAGTATACCAAGGAAGATGTAGAGCAATGCAAGGATCTGCTCGGCAGCTTTACGACAGATTTCTCCACCTCTACCGCAGACAGAGCCGGCAATGTAGCGAACGGAGCAAGGCTGATCAATAATACCGTGTTATACCCGGGAGATACCTTCTCCGCATATAAACTACTGACCCCTTTTACGAAAGAAAATGGTTATTTTGTTGCAGGAGCGTATCTGCAGGGTAAGGTTATCGACAGTGTCGGAGGCGGCGCTTGCCAGGTAACCACCACATTATACAACTCCGTATTGCAATCGGAGCTTGAGGTTGTAGAGCGCCAACCGCATTCTATGACAATCAGCTATGTAGATTTATCCAGGGATGCGGCAATTGCCGGAACCTATAAGGATTTCAAATTCAAGAATAATACGGATTACCCTGTTCTGATTGAAGGCTCGACCAGAGGCAGAACAATTACCTTTAAAATCTGGGGTAAGGAAGACAGAGACAGGAAGAACAGAAAGATTGAATTTGTTACAGTCGTTCTCTCTGAGACACCCCCTCCGGCGGATGATATTACAAAGGATCCTACCCAGCCGACTACTTACCAGAAGGTTACCCAGGCTGCGCACACCGGATATAAGGCAGAGCTGTATAAGGTCGTTTATGAGAACGGCATTGAAGTCAGCAGAACACTGGTAAATAAGAGTAATTATTCAGCGGCTCCGAAGTATGTTACGATCGGAACCAAGAAGGTTGAAGAAGCAGATAAAGGCGACAAGAAGGATACCAAAAAGGACCCGAACAAGGTAACCTCGGAGGATACTCCCGTGGTAGCGGAGGACCCGTTAGAAGAACTTCCACCGGAAGAGGCAGAGAATGATACTCAGAGCCAGTCTGTGATTTCCAATAATTTAACCAATCCGGACGGACAGGTACAGGCAGATATCTGGAACGAAGAAGAATAATTTACTGTATGGAGAGATAAGATGAACCTTGGAAAGATACCGGAGACAGTCCTGAGACGGTCTGTATTAAAACAAATAGGGCATAGAAGAGAGGAAGTTCTTGTCGGTCCGGCTATTGGCGAGGACTGCAGTGTGCTTTCTGTGGCCGAGGATGAAGTCCTTGTCCTGTCTACAGACCCGATTACCGGGACGGTTCAGGATATCGGTACTCTGGCGGTTCATATTACAGCCAATGATATTGCCTCAAATGGAGCAGAGGTCATTGGTATCATGTTAACAATATTGTTACCTGACGGGACGGAGGAAGCAGAACTCCGGACTGCCATGCAGGATATGGAAGCGGTATGTAAGAAGCTGAACATTGAGATTATCGGCGGACATACCGAGGTCACCAAAGCGGTTCATCAGCCCATCATTACCGTTACCGGTGTGGGTAAGATGAAGCGCAATCAAATGATTAAAACAGCAGGTGCGAAGCCGGGACAGGAAATCGTCATGACGAAATGGGCCGGTCTAGAGGGAACTGCGATTATTGCAGCCGCCAGGGAAGAGGAGCTTAGGACCAAATATAGCCAGAGCTTTCTTGACGGAGCAAAAAAAATGATAGATTATATCTCTGTATTACCGGAAGCGATGGTTGCACGAACCACCTCTGTGACATCGATGCATGATGTCACGGAAGGCGGAATATTCGGTGCTTTATGGGAAATCGGAGCAGCTTCCAAGGTTGGCTTGGAGGTGGACTTAAAGAAGATTCCCTTGAAACAGGAAACGGTAGAAATCTGTGAGTTTTATGACATTAATCCGTATATGCTGATATCCAGCGGTAGTATGTTGGTCATAACCGATCAGGCGAACTATCTGGTGGATCGACTGAAGGTCGAAGGAATTGCAGCAGCAGTCATCGGCAGAATTACGGAAGGGAATGACAGAATTATCATCAATGAGGAAGAGAGACGGTTCCTGGAACCGCCCAAGAGTGACGAGCTTTATAAAGTGATGTAAAACTGTCTGATAATGTCACACACAACAGGTTATGAATCATATAGATGGATATGGCGGTAGAGTTCGCAAGAATGGAGCGTTATATGATAAGAGAGAAGATCTTAACTGCGATTGACAAGAACAGTAAACTATCTGTGGCTGACCTCGCGATTATGTTAGGCAGCACGGAAGAAGAAGTTGCTGCTGCAATCAGACAGATGGAGGAGGAGACCATCATCTGCGGTTATCCGACCCTGATTAACTGGGATAAGGTAGAATGTGAAAGAGTAACAGCTTTGATTGAACTTAAGGTAACTCCCCAAAGAGGACTTGGCTTTGATAAGATAGCGGAACGTATCTATCAGTTCGATGAGGTACAGTCCGTCTATCTGATGTCCGGAGGCTTTGACTTAACCGTAATTCTCGAAGGGAAGACAATGAGAGAAGTAGCACTCTTCGTGTCAGAGAAGCTTGCTCCGATGGATGCAATCTTAAGCACGGCAACTCATTTTGTATTAAAGAAATACAAGGAGCACGGCTTACCGCTTGTACAGACGAAACAAGACGAAAGGATGCTGATTACGCCTTGAGAAACCCGTTAGCAAAGACAGTAGTTGCTATGCCGCCTTCCGGAATTCGAAAGTTCTTCGACATTGTCAGCGAGATGAAGGATGCGATTTCTCTTGGTGTTGGCGAGCCCGATTTTGATACTCCCTGGCATATCAGGGAGGAAGGAATCTATTCTCTGGAGAGAGGCAGAACCTTTTACACCTCGAATGCCGGTCTGAAGGAATTGAAGCAGGAAATCTGCAATTATTTATCCCGCAGATTTGACCTAAACTATGATTATAATAAAGAGGTTATGGTAACCGTTGGTGGGAGCGAGGCAATTGATATCGCTCTTCGTGCCATGCTCGAACCTGGAGATGAGGTCCTGATCCCGCAACCCTGTTATGTATCCTATCATCCCTGTACTGTGCTTGCAGGTGGAACACCTGTAGTCATAGAGCTTCAGGGGAAGAATGATTTCAAGCTTACCAGAGAGGAACTAGTAAATGCGATTACCGAGCGGACGAAGATATTAATTCTGGCCTTTCCCAACAATCCGACCGGTGCTATCATGGACAGAGAGGATCTGGCTAAGCTCGTGGATGTCATTATTGAGAAGGATCTGATCGTAATCTCAGACGAGATTTATTCCGAGCTTACTTACGGACAAAAGCACGTATCAATTGCAACCTTCCCCGGTATGAAGGAACGTACCATCGTGATCAACGGATTCTCCAAATCCTATGCAATGACAGGCTGGAGACTTGGTTATGCAGCCGGGCCTGCGATCATTCTGGAGCAGATGATTAAGATTCATCAATTTGCTATCATGTGTGCACCGACAACAAGCCAGTACGCAGGAATTGAAGCTGTAAAGAACGGAGATCCTGATGTGGAAATGATGCGTGATGCATATGATAAGAGGCGCAGATATGTGGTTCATTCCCTTCGGCAGATGGGCTTGGAGTGCTTTGAGCCATACGGAGCCTTTTATGTATTCCCGTGTATCAAAAGTCTTGGGATGACCTCTGATGAATTTGCTACAAAGCTTCTGATGGAAGAGAAGGTTGCAGTGGTTCCCGGTACAGCTTTCGGTGAATGCGGGGAGGGCTATCTTCGTATTTCCTACGCATATTCTATCGAAAATTTAAAAATCGCGCTGGGAAGAATGGCAAAATTTGTAGAGAAGTACAGAAATTCGAAATAATTTCGTAAAAGTTTGAATTTTGAATTAATTTGTGATACAATGTTCGTAAGACACATAGGAGGTGATCGAATGGCCAATGTTAACGCTGACCACATTAATCCGTTTTTAATGGCTTCAACTAAAATCTTAAAGGAAATGTGTTTTGTAGACGCGAAAGTTGGAAAACCATACATTAAAAACCCTGCATTTTTTGATAATACATTAATTATATTGATAGGATTTACCGGCGAGATGCGCGGTCAGGCTATGATTGCTTTTGAAAATTCTATTGCATGTGATATAGCGTCCAAGATGATGATGATGCCGGTTGCGGAGATGGATGATCTCGCAAAGAGTGCGATCAGTGAACTTGGTAATATGATTATGGGAAATACGGCCACGATATTTTCAACAAAGGGCATTGGCATTGACATTACGCCCCCTACGGTCGGAAATGGTACTATGACCTTCAGTGCAACCTATGCACATAATATCTGTGTACCCTTGGAATACGATGGCAATAAGACAATAGAGATTCATATAGCGATTAAAGGTGATTAATTCACCTTTTTTCTTTGCAGAAAATCAGATTATTTGAAATGAGGAAATAGAAATGAACGTCGTATTATTGGAACCGGAGATCCCCGCAAATACCGGCAATATAGGAAGAACCTGCGTGGCAACCGGAACCAGGCTGCACCTGATCAAGCCATTGGGTTTTCGGCTGGATGAGAAGGAGATCAGGCGCGCCGGGCTGGACTACTGGAAGGACTTAGACGTCACTGTCTATCATAATTATCAGGATTTCCTGGATAAGAATCCGGGAGCCAAGATATATATGGCAACCACAAAAGCGCAGCATTCCTATACTCATGTGGAGTATGACCCTGACTGCTACATTATGTTCGGTAAGGAAAGCGCGGGAATTCCGGAAGAATTGCTGATTGCCAACAGGGAGAACACCATCCGTATCCCGATGATCGGAGATATCAGATCTCTGAACCTTGGGAACTCGGTTGCAATCATCCTCTATGAAGCCCTCAGACAGAACAACTTTGAAGGAATGCGAATGGAAGGGCAGCTTCACCGCTATAAGTGGGAGGAAGTGTAGACCACTTAACAAAGGGAAGGTTATATTAACAAAGGGACGGATACGCCCGGACCGGGTCATTCTGAGATTTGTGAGGACCGTGCTGCGTAATCTATTGTTCCGACAGTCGACAGCGAAAACAGTGAATTGGGATAATGATGTTATTGATATTACAGGCCGGTGCATATGGACCTCCGTGTCCAATGCACCTAAATCCGCCCTCCGTGGCGGATTTTCCTTTTGTATGAACAATTCACCGTTTTGGCTGCCGGCTGCCAGGCACAATGACGATTACAGCACAAGGTCTTCACAAACCTCTGAACAACCCGGTCCGGGCGTATCCCGTTTTTGAGATAGTTAGAAATAATCTGACAATTAAGTTAAAAATTAGTTAATTTTAATTTTGATGATATATTAAACAACGTTTATAGCGGGAAGGGCTGCTAAGGAATAGTCAGGGGGAGGAAGGACGCTATGGAGTTTATAGATAGTCTGCCCTTAGCGTCTGAAGTATCTTCGTAGAACTGCTATCTACAAAGGAGGCCATCTCTTTTTCGCTTAAGTAGTTATATTCCCGATCTATATTATCCCTAATGTTGTTGTAAAAGCTTGTGATATATGCCCTTTTATATTCAAAGGCATCTACACTGAAAAATGGAATATATTTATTTCGGAAGCCTACAGCGTTTCTGTAGA
Organism: Bacillota bacterium; assembly: GCA_023414985.1. Lineage (GTDB taxonomy): Bacteria > Bacillota > Clostridia > Lachnospirales > Lachnospiraceae > Mobilitalea. Next base: position 20,884 of record JAEZLY010000026.1, read on the forward strand.
TGGTATATGCTTTGAACTCTGGGTGGTTTTTGATATAAAGAAAATCAAGATCATACCAGTCTTTTTTTAGTGCCTGGATCAATTTGGTTCGATCTTTATTAAATTGTGCTTCAAATTGATGCACACTTGGACGAACAATTTGTTCGGACCACATCATATCTGTGATCAGATGCGTCAGATAACCCAGATAAAAGGAGTTCTGCTTACTACTATACTGCCTTCTCTGATTCTCGGACAAGTATTGTTCAACAAACTCATTCAAATGGATCTCTTTGAAGCCGTCAACATCTGTGGTCTTAAAATGGGACACATTCCCGCTGGGGATAAAAGTGGTCCAGTCTTCATTGGGAACTCCGCTGTCGGGAGCGATATTTCCTATGATGAATTCTGTAGGAGAAAGCTCAGGCTGTTCGTTCAGTATAATGTCAGCGATACGCAGATGTACCATCCAGGAAGCCATGGGTTACCCTCCCTTATTGAGACTAATAATTTCGGAATTGATGCTATGCTTTGTATCCGAATATATTCTAAAATATTAAATACAGTATGACGTTTTTACTGTCTAGTTTTCTTTTGATACTTCATACCGAAGAGGAAACAGGTTACCCTAAACCGGCGGAGTAGCTCATAGGTAAGTAGGGTCAGGAGAAAGGTAACCGTCATGATCAGGAAAAACTGCAGCCAGGATACATGGATAACCTTTAGCGTAAAGAAACCGACAATGACCAGGATGGACTGGTGGAAGTAATATAACGGAAAGGCAGCCCTCGAGAAGTATTCGGAAAGCTTACCTGAGTGGTTTAAATATTTTCTTCCCATACCAAGGATTGCAAGAATTCCAAACCACGTAATCATGCGCTGCTCGATATCCCAGAGTAGACTATCTCCATAACTGCTGAAGTTGATCACAAAGCGCAGCAGGATGGAAGCGACAAAAAGACTCGTCAGAAGAACTCGATTCTTCTCGAGGCTTTCCTGTATCCGGTCATCACTCAACAGGAAATATCCAAGGGCGAAGCAGGCAGCGAATTCAGTAAGACTTTTCCCTCCGATCACAAGAATGGGGGCACAAATCAGAATAATTAAAAACATCAGCAGTAGTTTGGCCATAGTCAGGCTGTCGGTGTTAAGCTTCTTCGTTCCTTTCCGATAATGCTGCATCATCGGCAGCAGTACCATAGAAATGACGAACAGATACAGGACGAACCATAGATGGCCCGGTGTAAAGCCTCCGTCCTGGCCGGTCAGATAGGTAAAGCGGGTGAAGAATATCTTATAATGTGCAAGATAGCCTCCCGAATATCCGTTATAGAAGATATCCGCTATGTAGGATTGTACCGGGATGATGAGTACGAGTCCGGTCAGTAAAGGAAGGAGCAGCTTACTGACCCGTTCCTTCGCATAAGCCGATGCAGAGCGACGTTCTAAAGCGTAATAAGAGGACATTCCCGCGATGGTGAACAACAGATACATCCACCAGGGCCATACGATATTCGTGAACATACTCGGAAGTATTAACGGCTTCCCGGTGATATAGAACAGCTCTCCCCAATTGTTGTAGATCATACAGGTATGATACGGGAAGAGAAGCAGGATACATAGGCTTCTGATGTTATCGATATATTTAACTCTCATGGAACCTCCGATTGATCTTGATTTTGTGGTGTAGATCATAGGATGCGGCTATATCGTATTCATTCGCTTGGAAAGCTGATCTATTCGGATTCGGATGCCTTTGTCAGAGAGAAGATGAATTCCGTACCCACACCCTCCGTGCTGATGACATTAATGTTCTCATTGTGTGCCTGAATGATTTCCTTTGTGATGGAGAGACCCAGACCGGTTCCCTTCTTATCCTTGCCGCGGGAGACATCCGTCTTATAGAACCGCTCCCAGATCTTCTTGATGGAATCCTTCGGAATACCGATCCCGTAATCCTTTACGGATACGAATACTTTTTCTCCCTTTTCTTCGGTACTAACCTTAATTTTTGAATTAGCGTGGCTGAACTTGATAGCATTATCAATCAGATTATAAAGTACCTGCTGAATCTTGCCCACATCGGCTTCCACCATGGTCTGTTTGGAGGAGAAGACGAGATTCAGGGTAATCTTCTTCTCACGACAGGAGCCTTCGAAGGATTCGGCGGTACGCTTGATGATGTTATTGATATCAAAGGTGGTGATTTCCAGGAAGGTTCCATGATTCTCGAAGCTGTTCAGCTCTAGTAAGCCGGAAGTCAGCTTAGTAAGCCGTTCGGTCTCGAACAGGATAATTCCCAGATACTTATCCTGCATCTCATGGGGAATTGTCCCGTCCATGATAGCAGCCGCATAGCCCTTAATAGAGGTAAGGGGAGAACGGAAGTCATGGGAGATATTTGCCACGAATTTCTTCTGATAGTCATCCAGTTTGCTGAGCTCCCCGGCCATATAGTAGATTGCGGCTCCTAAGTCATGGTACTCACTGAGTCCCTTCAATACCAATGCATAGTTATAATTACCGGAGGAATACTCCTTGGCAGCCTTCATCAGGTTTTTTAAGGGAACGGCGGTAATATAATAAATGTATACGAAGATAAAGAAGAACAAAGCCAGAAATACCAGGAAGCAGATATTAATGACATCCATGTAGTAAAGAGACTGATCCTCAATGCCCTGATGGGAGGTATGAAGTACGACATAGCCCCGGATCCTTGTATTATAAATGATGGGATGGGTCAGGCTCATCATGGGCTCGGTAAAGACCCCTTTGATATTGTTGTTCTCGGAATTCGCCATTTCCATAAAGATCGGATCAATCCCCTTAATGTTCCTGCCGACTGTATTATTCACAGCAGAGGAGTCTGCGATGATATTACCACTGGAGTTGACGATCCATACGCGGATACCGAGGAAAGTATCAATGGATTTCAGCTGTATGGTCAGATTATCGAGAGACATGGTTTCGTCGAAGAAGCTGGTCATATACTCGGAATCGATCAGCTTTGCTTCCCTCATCATCTGGTCCACCTTATCATTCTTCAGCTTTTGAACCAGCAGGTTTGCACCATATGTATTCAACAGAAGAAAAATCATAACTCCTGAGAGCAGATAACATATCATCAATCTGGACCAAATGGTCTTTC
>JAEZLY010000071.1 GCA_023414985.1 Bacillota bacterium
AGACGAAAGAATGAGATATCAATCCGGATCAAGGAGATTTTCGATTGGAACCGGGAACTGATCAGTATAATTCTTCGTATTGCAGTACCGAATGGGATTGAAAATGGCCTTTTACAGCTGGGACGGGTACTGCTAATCAGTATCATAGCCTTGTTTGGAACGGCTCAGATTACAGCAAACGGTATTACTAACAGCTTAGTTATGATGGCAATCTGCTTTGCCAGTGCGGCGAATCTTGCAATCGTTACGGTGGTGGGACAATGTGTCGGAGCGGGGGATTTTGATCAGGCAGCCTTTTATATGCGAAAAATATTAAAGCTTACCTATCTGGTAACCATGCTTCTCAGTATCGCGGGAATTATTCTTTTGCCGTGGATCCTAAACCTTTATACTTTATCCCCGGAAGCAAGGCGGTTAACTTATATCCTTGTAGTAATTCATAATGTCCTGGCGATTTTCTTATGGCCGTTATCTTTTACCCTGTCAAACGGGCTGCGGGCAGCGGGAGATGTCAAATTCACAATGTATGTGGGAATCGGTTCCATGTTCCTGTTTCGCCTATCCTTCGCTTACCTACTGGGAGTGATTTTCCGGCAGGGTGTCATCGGAATCTGGATTGCAATGGGAATTGATTGGACCTTCCGCTCGATTATTTTTGTGTTCCGGTTTCAATCGGGTAAGTGGAAAAACTTCAGAATTGTATAATAACCTATCGTTACAATAAGAGGAGATTTAGAATGGAAAAGAAAAAGCTTGGTTTTGGTTTTATGCGGCTTCCGCTGAAGGATGCCAATGATTATTCAGCTATTGATCTGCAGACGATGGAGAAAATGGTAGATACCTTTTTGGAAAGAGGCTTTACGTATTTTGATACCGCTTATATGTATCATAACGGACAGAGCGAGATTGCTGCAAGAGAGGCATTGGTGAATCGTCATCCGAGAGATAGCTTCACTCTGGCAACCAAATTGCCTGTTATGATGTTGAAATCCAAGGAAGATCAGGAAAAGGTTTTTGAAGAACAATTAACAAAATGCGGTGTGGATTATTTTGATTACTATCTGATCCATAACCTTGGTGTGGCTCATTATGAGATCGCACAGAGACTGGGTAGCTTTGACTTTGTCTTAAAGAAGAAGGAAGAGGGAAAAATCCGTCAGGTAGGCTTCTCCTTCCATGATAATGCCAACCTGCTGGATGAGATACTCACTGCCCATCCTCAGGTGGATTTTGTCCAGCTGCAGTTAAATTATATGGATTGGGATAATGAAAGCATCCAATCCAGAAAGTGCTACGAGGTAGCCAGAAAGCATAACAAGCCGATCATTGTCATGGAACCGGTTAAGGGCGGAATCCTTGCAAAGGTACCGGAAAAAGCGGAGCAACAGCTCAAAGCTTATCATCCCGATTTATCCGTTCCTTCCTGGGCAATCCGTTATGCTGCAAGCCTTGATGGTGTTATGATGGTACTCAGCGGAATGTCGAATATGGTACAGCTTTTGGATAATACCGGGTATATGCAGAACTTCAACCCTTTATCGAAGGAGGAGCTCGCGCTTGTCAGAAATACCGTACAGATTATCAATGAAGCCATCTCAATTCCCTGTACCGCTTGCCAGTATTGTGTGAAGGGCTGTCCTCAAAACATCGCAATACCGAATTATTTTGCTCTATATAATACAGAAAAGCAATTCACCAGCAATGGCTTCTCACTGCAAAGAGTATATTATGGAAATTATGCACAGACCTATGGGAAAGCATCGACCTGTATTGAATGCGGTCAATGTGAAAGCAGTTGTCCGCAGCATATTGAGATCATAAAATGGCTGAAAGAGGTAGCGGGAACCTTTGAGGTGTAATAGTCTTTACCCGGATGCAGAAATTGATGTTATAATTGAATTGATTGGAGGGAACGGATATGACGATTGCAGAAGTTAGTAAAAAATATGATTTGTCACAGGATACGCTGCGGTATTATGAGCGTATCGGACTTCTTCCCGGTGTGACCCGTAATAAGAGCGGACTGAGGAATTATTCTGAGGAAGACTGTAAATGGGTTGAATTTATAAAATGCATGAGAAGTGCCGGTCTTCCTATCGAAATATTGATTGAATATGTCAGCCTGTTCCAGCAAGGGGACTCCACTGTGGAAGCCAGAAGGGAATTGTTAATTGAACAGCGTAGCCTGCTGGCTGAGAAGATGGAGGAACTGAAAAAAACAATTGAACGACTTGATTATAAGATAGAACGATATGACAATACCGTACGAAGGAAGGAAGCCGACCTTCGAAAGCCGGAAGAATAGAAGCATATAAGGATAAAGAATTGGAACTAACAAAATATAGTAAGCAAAAAGGAAAGGATAACAGGTATCCATTCAGGGATACCTGTTATCCTTTCCTTATCAATCAATGAGTGGTTTGTAAAGAGTTTTAACATTTACTTCTTATCAGAATAACCCGCCGCCTCCTAATAAGACGATTAAGAGGATGGGTAAGATGCCGTCCATTCCGCCGGTTAAGCCACAGCCACCGCTGCCACCGCAACCTCCGTTACCTCCGCAGCCTCCGAATATTCCGTTATCTCCTCCGCATAAGCATAGTAATAATAAAATCATGATCATCGGACTGATCCCGTTCTCCCTGTTATCCTTACAGTATGATGCAGCTGATAAATTATCCATTTGAATACCTCCTGATTTCTTTATAGTTCATTCTATGCGGAGCTAAAATATATTTACATCCATCTATGTGACTTAATCACACAGAAAATTGTACAAACTCTTAATAATCTTAAAATAAACTTAAAGAAATCTTAATGGTTATGACGTTGACTTGTGAATATATGTATAATATAGTAATACTGTAATTCGTTAGGTTATATATTCAATCATAGGAGTTTAGTTTATTTACAGCATGCAGCGAGATGAAGGGAGTATTTTATGAATGAATTCAGTAACAAAAGAGCGATAAGCAACATCCTTGTTGCCATTATCCTCGTAGTAGGTGCAATCGCATCTTCCATGATCCTGATTAACGGTGTGGTTAAGGTGAAATCTTCTCAGACCAACATTATTGTAACAGGATCCGCAAAACAACAGATTACCTCAGATTTAATTGTCTGGACCGGAAGCTTCAATACACAGTCAAATCAGCTGCAGGATGCCTATGCAAAGCTTGAAACCAGCAGAGACAAAGTGTCTGATTATCTGGTAAAGCAGGGTCTTTCCAAAGAGGATATCGTGTTCTCCTCCATAAATACGAATATCAATTATGTGATGAATGATTATGGGGTCTATACGAATATTGTGGATAGTTATAACTTAAGCCAGACAGTTACTATAAGCTCCGGTGAGATTGATAAGATTACGGATATCTCCAGAAGAGCTACAGAGCTGTTAAGCGAAGATGTAGCCTTCCAGTCCGATCCTCCCCAGTACTTCTATACCAAGCTTGCGGACTTAAAGGTTACCATGCTTGCGGAAGCTACCAAGGATGCGAAAAAACGTGCTGGAATGATTGCAGATAATGCAGGAAATAAGCTTGGTGATTTAAAGTATGCGGATATGGGCGTTATGCAGATCACCCCTCTGTATTCCAATGAGATTGCAGATTACGGTATCAATGATACCTCCTCTTTAGAGAAGGAAATCACGGCAGTAGTACATTGCCAGTTCGAAATAGAGAAATAAACAAAAGACTTACATAAAGCTTAGTTCCCGGAAGAAGGATATGTCTCCTTTTCCGGGAACTTTTTTAGTTCACAAACACTTTAGATAATTTCTTCGGATCTACAAGTAAAGCTGTGATAGTAATTGCAGAGTAATCATAGATTGATTAGTAGAGACAGATGGGCAGGTGAAGTGTTTGGAATATAGCAATGAAACAATGGATAATGAAATAAGATATCGTTACGATACAATGATGGCGCTCGTAGATGCAATCATTCCGAGGACCCCGGAATTGGCCGCTATCTATGGCGCGTATATGTATTACGGAGCAGTGGATTACCTAACCTATGAGTTTCTTGTAATGATGCTGGACTATTATTATGAGCCATTGTCAGGACCAATCGCAGATCTGCTGAATTATGTTGCGCTGGTGCTGGTGCGATCTGATTCGATCAATGGAATGAATGATCAGAATTATTCTGAGGAGGAAATCATTTTTGCACGGCTCATACCGAGGGACAGGTTCCGTACATTGATGCTTCTGGATTGGATCAATCTGGATTATCCTGAGCTGCTCGCTCCATTTCGTAACTTCCCGGGAATTATCAATATATCAAGTTCCCTCAATCGATATGTCATGCTGGGCTATTATTCTGAGTGGTATGGGTATGGTTCTTCACGAAGGAATACACCCGACCAGCGGACTCTTGAATTTTATCCTCCCAGCTGGGAGCAATGCGGTTATCCGGGTCCTTCCCAAGGTTATACGGCATATGTAAGACAATATTATCAAATAAAGGAGAATAGGCAAAATGGAGCGTAGCGTGGCAATAGAAACAGAAGCTATCGTCATCGGTGCTGGAGGCGGAGGGGCAGTTGCAGCAAAGGAACTGGGAGAAGCAGGGGTTAAGGTTATTGTTCTTGAAGCCGGCCCGTGGTATGGTAATTCAAAATGGCCTGAACCGAATAGTGATCATGGTGCAGTCAGCAGCTCCAGCTATGAGGACTTAAGTATTGATCTATTACGAAAGAATTTTACTGACCTGGAAGATGATATGAATAATTATATCTATGGAAAGTTCCGCTGGGGGCCATCGAACAGACAATTGGGGCCATGGCCGAGAAATATATCGGAACAGGGATATACCTGGCAGAATGCCGGAGTCGGGGGTACCACACAGCATTACTTTGCAAATTCTCCACGGGCATATCCGCAAGCTGTAAATAATGTCTGGCCTATTTCTTACGAGGAGCTGATTCCATATTATGAGAAGGTAGAAAGGACACTTCCGGTAGCACCCGCACCGGCTACGCCCAAAGAAGATATCTTTTATTACGGGGCAAAGAAGGCCGGCTGGAAGCTGCTGGATTCACCTGAAGTGGTGACACCCGGCTACAGACCGCAGCCTAACGCTATCTTAAGACCGAATCTGCAGGCTGATTTAACTGCATCCGGGAATATCCAGCCTGTGGGCTGCACACTTCGGGGGCACTGCGTGAATGGCTGCCATATCGGTCCTGTCGTAGAAGGAGTTGCAAAAAGATCTACTCTGGTTAGTTATATTCCTGCAGCGCTGAGAACCGGTAATGTTGAGATACGACCGAATGCTTTTGTTATAAGGATCATTACTGAGGAAGACAATGAGCTTGGTCTGCATGCCGTAGGAGTGCAGTACAGAGATACCTGGACTGGCGAGATAGTTGAGCTTCGGGCCAAAGTTGTAGTTATGGCTGCCGGTGGCATCGAAACACCCAGACTTTGGTTAAACTCACAGCTACCTGAGAATGAGTGGGTCGGTAAAGGGCTGGTTAACCACTGGTTTGATTCCTTATCAGGTATCTTTGAAGAAGATGTGCTGCTGGATGCACTGGGGGTACCGGAAATCAGCCCCTTTGTAGGGCAGAATGCTGCAGCCAGATTCGATTATCCGGGACTGGGGGTAATAGAAACCTATGGAATGAGTCCGGGATTATATGCAGCGGCAATTTATGGCACGAGCTACCAGGGTTATCATATCCTGAATGAAGCCTTACAACAGGCACCCTGGGATGTGGAAGGAATGGTCGTAGGCGAACAGTTGAAGCTCTATATGAGGGATTACCCCAGGACCTTAAGTGTATTAATCTTTACCGATGATGATGTGAATCAGGAAAACAGTGTGACCTTGGATCCGGTGCAAAGGGATGAGAACGGTTTCATTCCGGTATTAAGCTATAGCCCGAGTGCCGCCGACGAGGAGAAAAGAAATAAGCTTGCGGAAATTGCTGCCGATATCTTGAGAAAGGCCGGTGCAAGTACAGTCATCCGTTCCAATTGGCCGCCCAATGTCTATATCCATATCACCAGTACGATGCGCATTGG
>JAEZLY010000078.1 GCA_023414985.1 Bacillota bacterium
CGGCTGAGTATGGCGATTACATAACTGGCTCTAAGATTATCACTGCGGAGACAAAGGCAACCATGAAACAGATCCTTACCGATATTCAGAATGGTACCTTTGCTCGCAACTGGCTCTTAGAGAACCAGATTGGATGCCCGAACTTCAATGCGACGAGAAGAATTGAGGCAGAACATCAGTTGGAAACAGTAGGCGCTGAGCTTCGTAAGATGATGAGCTGGACCAATAAGGCGAAGTTAATCAATAACTAATAATATAGAAATAAAAGATAAGTTAAGCCGACTGCTTTTAGAAAAGCAGCCGGCTTGTTTTTTATTCTGCGGGATTGCTTGATTTTATGAATTTTCAGCATGTTAAATCAAGATTTAACTTATTCTTGAAAAATAAAGGGAAATAATTCCATCAACCCTATTGAATTATTCGAACATATGTACTATAATGATGGTGTTACAAAAGAATGGGTGGTGGGAGAAGTATGAGAGAAGAATTAAATAAGATAGCCGAACTGTATGGGGATAAGTTGATTCTGATTCCGGTGGAGCATTTGCAGGATTGTAAGGAGGAAATTAACCAATTTCAGCAGCAGGAGGAGTTGAACGGCTTTCAGCGATGGATCGTGGAAGAGTTATATCAGTTTTCTGTTCCGAAGGCTGACTTTGAAATCAGATCTATCCTGCTTGTAGCGTTGGGGCATCCGGTCTATGCGGATGTGGTATTTCATTGGCAGGGCAGAGAGCATGTATTTAAAAGTCTTGTCATGCCGGACTTTGAAGCAGCAAGGGTAAGATATTCTGCGGCTGTGGCAGAAGCAGGACATCACCTGATGCCCGCCGATAATCTGCCGATGAAGCGTCTTTCGGCTCAAAGCGGTCTTGGCGCTTACGGAAGGAATAACATAACCTATGTGGAAGGACTGGGAAGTTATTTTTCTTATGCAGCGTACTATACGGATATTGAACCGAAGGAGGATTCCTGGGGAGAGGTCAGAAAAGCCGCAGAATGTAAGAACTGCAGGAACTGTCTGAAGAATTGCCCGACAGGAGCAATTCGGCAGGAACGCTTCCTGATTGACAATCAGAGATGTCTGTCCGCAATCAATGAGGTACCCGGAGAATTTCCGGAGTGGCTACCAAAGTCGGTACACCATACCTTATATGATTGCCTTAGGTGTCAGGAAGGCTGCCCGATGAACAGACCATATCGGAATAATATCCTGAAGGGAATCTGCTTTGATGAGAAGGAGACCGCCCAGTTGTTAGAGGGTAGCCCCTATGAAGCGTTTTCCCCAGACTTAAAAGAGAAAAGCCGTCTGTTGGGATTAGAGGACTGGCTTGCTGCCATTCCAAGGAATCTGGGTGTGCTTTTGGATCAGGATCGGCTTCAGGAAAATCATTGAGATTACCGGCTAGGCCTATTGAAATCAGGAATAAGTGAGAGTATAATGGAAACCAGAAAACTATTTATAGTTTTCTGGTTTTGTCTTTACATCATAAGGTTAATGATATCGGAAGTAAGTCAGGAGAGAAGTTAGAATGGAATTGAAGGAAAAAATCATAGATACAGTAATTGAGTTGTTTAACGAAAAGGGATTAAAATTTACAATGGACGATGTAGCGAAACGCATCGGTATCAGTAAACGAACCATATATACGGTTGTAGAAGATAAGGAAGCTTTATTCATTGATGCTGTGAATAAGGTGTTTGATTCGATCAAACAAAGTGAGAGCGAAATTTTAACGGAGGATCTGGATTCTCTGAGTAAGCTTAAGAAACTTTTGATTATTTTACCGGAACGATATAAAACCATGAATTTCAAGCAGCTGTACGATCTGAAGGAAAATTATCCAAAGATATATGCCAGAATAGAACACCGGCTTGAGACTGATTGGGACGCAACCTTCCGGCTGATGGAACAGGCAATGGAGGAGGGGAGAATAAAGAAAGTCAATCTCCTGGTGTTCCAGGCAATCTTCACCGGAACGTTAGAATATTATTTGAGCAGACCGGTTTTAACGGACTGTGGGATGTCCTATCATGAAGCCTTAGATCAGATGCTGGACATTTTAATCGACGGTATCAGAGCATAATATCGGCTTTAGCAAGGAACGGAGGAAAGGATAAACATGGTGAGATATATCGATTTGAATAATGAATGGAGATATTCCGAGACCTTTACAGTTCAGATGCTGACAGCAGATTATGATGACAGTAACATGGAGCCGGTACGTCTTCCCCATACAAATAAGGTACTGCCGTATCATTATCTGGACGAAGAAAGCTACCAGTTCATCAGCTGTTACCGCAGACATCTTACTGCAGAGGAGGATTGGAAGGGAAAGCAGGTACTGCTAACCTTTGAAGCGGTAGGGCATGTGGCCAGGGTTTATGTGAACGGTACGGAAGCAGCTCATCATGTGGGTGGATATACAGCTTTTACGGTAGACATCGCGCCTCAGCTTCGATATGGTGAGGATAATGTGATTGCCGTAATAGCTGACAGCAGAGAAAGCAATAACCTTCCGCCCTTTGGAAATGTGATTGATTATCTGACCTACGGCGGTATCTACCGCGAGGTGTCCCTGGAGATCAAAGAGCAGCAATCCATCTCTGATGTCTATGTCAGAACAAGGGATTATACGATCCCAGCTGAGGGAAAGAAATCGGTAGAGCTGTCAGTAACGCTGACCGGCTGGAAAGCAACCGATCAGAAGGTTAAGCTGAGGTATACGATTCAGGATAGTTCGGGCTCAGTCGTCTATTCGGAAAGTAGGCCGGTGGATCGCGAAGCCATAAAGGATACCTTTGATGTTGAGGGGGTTCGGGAGTGGGATGTTGACAATCCCAACCTATATTTTCTGAAGCTGGAGCTTTGCAAAGAAACCTCCGCAGAAGTATTGGACGAAAAGCTGGTACGGTTTGGCTTTCGTACCTGTGAGTTCAGAAAAGACGGTTTTTATTTAAATCAGAAGAAAATCAAGCTTGTTGGACTCAACCGGCATCAAAGCTACCCGTATGTGGGATATGCAATGCCGAAGAGACAGCAGCAGAGGGATGCCGAAATTCTGAAACAGGAGCTTAAGGTAAATGCCGTAAGAACCTCTCATTATCCGCAATCCAGACACTTTCTTGACCGATGTGATGAGCTGGGACTGCTGGTATTTACGGAAATACCGGGATGGCAGCATATCGGGGACTCCGATTGGAAGGAGGTAGCGGTACATACCGTCAGAGAGATAATCCTCCAATACCGAAATCACCCCTCCATCATCCTGTGGGGAGTAAGAATCAACGAATCCCAGGATGACGATGAGTTCTATACCCGAACCAACCGGCTGGCCCATGAGCTGGATCCGGACAGACAGACCGGCGGAGTGCGCTATCTCCAGAAGAGCCATTTGCTGGAGGATGTCTATACCTATAATGATTTCCTGCATAGCGGCAATAATCCCGGACTCAGCAGAAAAAAGGAAGTAACCTCAAATATGGCTGCCCCTTATCTGGTAAGTGAGTTTAACGGGCACATGTATCCGACGAAGGCCTTCGACAATGAGGAGCATCGACTGGAACATGCCTTAAGGCATGCCCGCGTACTGGATGCACTGTTTGGTCAGGAGGAGATTACCGGCGGCTTCGGATGGTGTATGGCAGATTATAATACCCATAAGGACTTTGGAAGCGGAGACAGGATCTGCTATCACGGGGTTCTCGATATGTTTCGCAATCCCAAACCGGCTGCAGCGGTTTATTCCAGCCAGCAGGGGGAAGAGGCTGTCTGCGAGATCAGCTCTTCTTTGGATATCGGAGATCATCCTGCAGGAAATATCCGACAGATCTATGCGTTTACGAATGCGGACAGTATCCGCTTATACAAGAACGATACCTTCCTGAGTGAGTTTTATCCGGTCAGTGATCAATATAAGTATTTGCCTCATCCACCGATTTTGATTAATGACTTTGTCGGCGATCTTCTTGAAAAAGAGGAACAGTATGACCACAGAACGGCACAGGCGATGAAGCAGATTCTGTATGCTGTTAAAGAACATGGATCCATCAATCTTCCGCTACTGTATAAGCTGAAGATGGCCTGGCTGATGATCACAAGACATCTGAAACTGGAGGAAGGGACCAGATTATATTACAAATACATCGGAAGCTGGGGCGGACAGGCAACAAGCTTCCGGTTTGAGGCAGTTAAAGACAATCAAGTAGTAATGACGATTACGAAGGCACCTGCAAGTAAGCCGAGGC
>JAEZLY010000144.1 GCA_023414985.1 Bacillota bacterium
ACAGCATCCGGTTCTAAGACAAAGACCTCTGGTATCACCAGATGGGAAGTTGATAAGACTGGTGCAACAATCGTTGCTAACAGCGGTTTATTCACAGCTACCGAAGCTGGCACATATGTTATTACAGCTAGAGCATTCCAGTCCACAGCTAAGTATGAGAGCTGGTTAGCAGACAAGACTAAGTATGCTAGCTATGTAACAGCTACTGCTTCTTACACTGTAAAGGTTGCTGCTTCTATGGTTAAGGCTGAGCAGGTTGATCTTGATACAGTTAAGGTTACCTTCGACTCACCTGTTGCTGATGCTGACACTAAGCTTACAGTAGCTCAGGTTGTTAGTGGCACAGAAGTTATTACCGGTACCAAGAGCATTACTCTGAGTGCTGATAAGAAGACTGCTACTATCGACATGAACAATAACTTTGCAGAGGAATTCGTTTACAAAGTTAAGTATCCTGAGATGACTGATGTACAGTTCACAGCTGCTAAGGTTGATGCTGCATTAGTTACAAGCATTGCTGTTACAACAACAACTGCTCAGGAAGGCAGACCTACTGAAGTTAAGGTTGCTCTTTACAATAAGGATATGGTTAACATTTCTAACGATACCCTGAAGACAAGAGTTACATTAGAGACAAGCGGCACAAACGCATCTGTTTCCGGTAGAGATTTATTCCTGTACACCAAGGGATCTTCAGCAACTGTAAAGGCTACCTATCATACATTCAACTATGATACAGCTGGTCAGGAGACAGGTCTTCTTACAGCAAGTGGCGTTGTTACTTGTGTAGCTTATGCTGATTATCAGCTTGACTCAATCGCAGCTTATTCCGTAAAGGATAGTGCTACAAGTGCTCCTGATTGGGTTACTGTAAATCACAATGTAGCAGTTGATGATACCGGACGTTATCTGTGGATTAAGTTCGCAGGTAAGGAATGGGATGGCGATGGTATCGACTGGAATAACAAAGATAGTCGTATCAGCGGCGCAATCAAATTTGAATCTTCTAATAACAATGTATTATTAATTGACAGCACATCTGGTTATTTAACACCTGTTGCAGCTGGTACAGCTAGCGTTATCGTTAAGTACAACGATACAGTAGTTGGCGCTGTTGCTGTAACTGTAACTGCTAAGAGAGCAGTAGCTGTTGTACAGTTAAGCACAAACACTCTGACCTTATCTGATAAGTTCAGTGATCCTACTGATGTAACATTAACAGTAAAAGATCAGTTTGGCGATAAGATGGATCCTACTTCTAAGTATACTGTAGAGCTTGGCACTCCTTCAGGTGTAAGCATGCATTCATGGACTGCTGGTACTTCAACAAGCAGCCAGGGCAAGCTCACTGTTGATGCTTATAGCGTAGCAGCTGGTACCTATACTTACTCTGTAAAGGTTAAGGATAGTGGAAACAATACAGTAGTTACAAGCATGCTTAATGTAATCGTTCAGCATACTGATGCAACTGCAGCTACTTCTTATAAGGTTGAGGTTGGCAAGTCATCTTACGATTTAAATATCAGCAGTGATGATAATTCAGAAGATGCATCATTCTCAGTTTATGGTTATGCTAACGGCGTTAAGGTAACTAAGGAAGCTCTTACAACAAATACATCAGCTGCTTTATATGTTGCATTTGAAAAAGATGGTTCCGAGAAGACCAGCGATGCTGCTAAGTTCTCCATTAATGGTACTACTAAGGTTGCTACCTTCAAGTTAGTTGATACTGCAGCTAAGAGTGGTTCTGCTGTAGCTGTTACTAAGGAAGCAATTGGTACTTACACAATTAAGTTCTTTGATAAGGTTAACAACAGAGTTCTTGCTCAGAATACATTCTCTGTAGCAGATACTCAGGTTAAACCTACCTGGAAGCTTGCTAAGACTCTTGTTGATATTACTGATCCTACTAACATGGTAGAAGCTGCAAGAGAAGCATTCGATGTTAGCTTAGATGGTAAGAATATCGACTCCGATATCTTTGCTGTAGACTATGCATCAAGCTCCAATAACACTTATGCAATTAAGAAGATCCATGTTAAGAAGGATCTGGGCGCTGGCGGTGCTTACCTTGAGTTCGTACTCGATGTAAATATTTCCATCACAACCAAATAATTGTTAAAGCAAAATAATGAATGTGCCGCAATTAATTTTGCGGCACATTTTTTTTGCTTATAAGAAGCTTCTCTATGACCCACTCTATCTGTAGATAGTGTGGGTATTTTTAATTCTACTTCATTGTGATACATTAGACAGGTAATCAGGTAATAATAAAGAGACGATCTCATTGAATTATAGATTATAGTCAATCAATAGTGAATACGATCAATATAGGCATAGGCTATGCTGATAGACGTTAAGGTTATACTCTAATAATAATTCAAGGAGCTTACAACACATCACGAGATATGAGAAGTAATATCATATCCTTATACAGCAGTCAATTCTATAGAAGAGCTGCTATTGAACTACATCGATGTCTGATTAACACTTTGGAAGTAGTTACTGTAGAACTACATTAATGTCAGGTCAATCATATTAATCAGCTTCGCTGGAGTGTTAAAGTAGATAATAATTACTGCGTGAAAGAAGTAGTAATTATGTATCGTTATATAAAAGCATCTAATCTATAGTAAAGTATCTTTCATAAGTACTAAGTGAATTAAAGTAGCATCGGGAATAAGCAGTAATCTCTAGATAAAGAACATGGAGTATATGGAGGAGCGTAGAAATTATCTTCTTTCCGGTGGATTACTCCTTTTTGTTTTGATGGTGTATCTCGAAAACGCTGTTGCAGTAGAATGTTTAAGTACTGATAACAGTTTACTGTGCAGAAATACCGGAATATTTTAGTTACACCATGTACCTGGCTGTGAAGTCTGTGTCAAGGATGCGCTATCAGCTTATTTAAGAAAATTAATAAAGACACAATATGGAATAAGGTAAGACAGTAGATGAGGAGCTGCGTAGTAGGAAGAACTAATAGACCATTACAATGCGGTAGAACGTTAGGAAGAGATCTTTGCTAATGTGCACTATACAGGAATATCATAGAAAGATAATCAGTATTTTTATGTCCTTGAATGTCTCAATAGGGATTTGGCTGCATCAAGAATGACAGGTACTTTTCTCGATAAGAAGTTAGGTTTTATGATGTTCTATACAAGGCTCTATCTTGCAGCTGACACCCGGTGGGTATTTACTGTTGTATGTAACATGAGTATTTTGACGATATATAACCTATTAATGATGCAGCCTACTGCAGTATACTATCGGCAACAAAGTTCTGTTTTGAATTTGTGATAGTTGTTTGACGCTATCTCAATATCATACCTCTCCAGAACAGCAATATGACAGCATTCGAATTCAGGAAGGCTACTTAATTACAAAAAATGTTGGGGTATAAACCGACCTCCTAAAAGTTAGATTTTAGGTCTAACTTTAGGGCCAGTTCAGAATACCCCAACATTTTTATTACTAGAATAGACTTATATCAGTAGTCATAAAGAAATCATACAAAGTAATTAATTCGTTATATTATTATTTACTTTTTTGTGCTGCAGCATTAATTATTTTATAATTGATCAAAATTCCTAGCCCTACTAAGGTCCAGAAGATAGGTGCAACAACGACTAATGAATCATTGGTGATACCGCAAATCATATAACCGATACTTCCTATAAATAAACTAAAACCGATCTGAGTATATAGGTTATCAAAAGTTCCTTTTATATATATTTTTATACTCTGTATAAAGTACCACAAGTAGAAAGCTAAAAATGCCAGGAATGCGATCATACCATTTTGTACAGCGATTTGAAGGTAAAGACTATGCGGTCTGGTGATTAGTTCTGTTCCATGGTTAAAATTGTTTTGATTCACATAATCTCTTTGAGGAAAGACTAAAGAAAAATTATTGGCACCGGCTCCAAGGAAAAAGTATTTTTTTAGTAACGGTATCGTTCTTGACCAGATATAACCACGATCTGTGAAGATATATTCATAGCCGGTAAATACTGCAGAGGGTGCTGTCTCTATTTTATCAAATTTGCCGTATAAGTTATAATAGTAATAAGTGCCGTCGCCGGTGTAGTTAGAAAAGTACCATTCTATTCCGTCAATCTTAATATTAAAACCATAAATATTATCATAAATACAAGGTGTTATTAAAAATCCGGGGAAACGATTATCCACAATGGAATAGGCTCCGTCTTGATTAGCCTGTTGGGCAACCGGCTGTCCGCTGTCATCAGTCAGAATGAAACTCATCGCCCCGTTATTGTCCATATAAGATTGAAGCTTCAAGGAATTTCCGGAATAGGTGATAAGAAGGCAATCATCTCTGGTCTGAATATCGGTTAAGGTGGGATTTGTCTTTTGTAGCTTAGTTACATTGGCCAATTTATTGATCATAAAATTATGATTAACAAAATTTAAAAGGATAATAGATAATATACCCAAGCAAAATAGTGGAATAAAAATCTTCTTGTATTTGATCAAATACCTCCAGAAAAAAGGAATGGAGAATAGGATTGCAGCTACAATAGCAATCTTACCGGCACTGGAACCGGAGCCAAACAATGATATGATCAATACGATTAAGCTTAGCCCATAAATAACTGTCCACAAGTCCTTTTTTCTTACTATGATCAGAATAAAAAAGATCGGAGCAAGCAGAGCAACATAAACACCAAGATAATTAGGATTATACAGGGTACCATATGCAAAACTATAAATCCCGAATTTAAAGACTAGGGATGTTGATTCGCTTAGGAAATTCGGAGGTGTAATTAAGCTTTTTGCAAAATCTGTTGTAAAAAAATCATGTCCAAACGTTTGCGAAACTCCAATAAAACCAATAATTAGAGAACTGATTAATAGTCCATGAATAAGATATTGTGCGTCGCTATCTGTCTTAACAAATAGAAATAAATAATATACAATGAGGCAGTAACCTAGAATTACAATGATTGATTCAAATTGTTCGAAACTGCCCCAAAAACTATATTTACGATATTCTGTAAAGATGGAAGATAGGAATGAAAAAACAGCATAAATTGATAACGGCCAAAAGATCGGAGCAAAACGTATACTGTTTTTGTCTTTTACTATCTTGGCAATCAGGATTATTGTCATTATGATAGCAATCAGGATAAAGAAGTTTTGTTTATAATACAGGAAGAAGTCAGTATATTCGTCATTTGAAGCAAACCACGAAAAGCGGGTAAAATCTGTGTAATAGACTTTCAGGCGTGTAATCAAGGGTAAAACAGTAAGGATACAAAGGATGGGTAAAAGAAGCCATCGATTTGCATTCATGGCTTGTAACGGGGTACTAACTGTATTCTTGTTTTTAGCATTCGTAGAGGATTTGTTTTTTGAATTTTTCTCATTTGACTTATTCATTTTATCCGGCATATTTTATGCGTATGATATATTTAAAGCTAACAATAATCATACTTTTCCTTTCTTATGAATTAGATATTGAAAACATTGTCTTTTCCTTCTGCATTGTAATAAGTAATTTATGTAAAGAATACTGATTTAAAGGTGTTTAGTAATCGATACCTATTTACTTTTTACTGTTGCAGCTTTAATCCTTAATGTTCCCATTCCGCTAAATTATTCTAGTAAATTATACACCAGATTGATGATAACTACAATATAGAGGTGAGTTAATCATTCGCTAAATTTAGTAAATTTATACTTTATAAATCACTCATTTAAAATAAAAAATATACTAACACTAATATCCGGAATCACTGCCGCTGATACATTGATGAAAGGTTCTTGCAATAACCTCATCCTGTTGTTTGCTGCTCAAAGAATTGAATCTGACCGCATAGCCGGATACCCGAATTGTCAGATTCGGATATTTTTCAGGATGAGCTTTTGCATCGATCAGGAGAGCTCTATCTAGTACGTTTACATTAATATGGTGGCTTTTATTTGCAAAATATCCATCCAGAAGAGCAGCCAGATTACGAATACGGGCAACTTCGTCCTTACCTAAGGCCTCCGGTGTTATGGTAAAGGTATAGGAAATACCGTCACGACAGCAGTCGTAATCCAGCTTTGACACAGACTGAAGGGAAGCCAGTGCACCGGTATGATCCCTACCATGCATGGGATTAGCTCCGGGAGCAAAGGGAGCTCCTGCCTTTCTTCCATCCGGTGTAGTACCTGTTTTCTTGCCATATACCACATTGCTGGTAATCGTTAAGACAGACAGTGTGTGGACGGAATTTCGGTAAGCCGGATGTTTCCGAAGTCTCGTGATGAATTCTTCTGTTAGCATTACGGCAATACGATCGACCCTGTCGTCGTTATTTCCATAAGTAGGATATTCTCCCTCCAGAATGAAATCAGTAATGATACCACGTTCATCTTTAACCGGTGTAACCTTCGCATATTTAATTGCGCTTAAGGAATCAGCCACAACACTGAGACCGGCTATTCCAAAGCCCATGAGTCGTTCCACATCCGTATCATGGAGCGCCATCTGCAGCTTCTCATAAGCGTATTTATCATGCATATAATGGATAATATTCATTGAATTTACGTAAAGGCCGCAGAGCCAATCCATCATCGGAAGAAAGGAAGCCAATACCTCTTCATAGTCCAGCGGAATACCGGCTTCAAAACATCTCGTCTCCGGTCCGATCAGCTCACCGCTTATTTCATCCCTACCGCCGTTCAGGCTCATTAACAGTACCTTTGCCAGATTACAGCGAGCTCCGAAGAACTGCATCTGCTTACCAATCTTCATGGCAGAAACACAACATGCTATTCCATAGTCATCCCCATAAATCGGACGCATTAAATCATCGTTTTCATATTGCAGGGAATCGGTTTGAATAGACATTTTTGCACAGTATTTCTTAAAATGATCCGGGAGCTTATTTGACCACAATATCGTCAGATTAGGTTCCGGAGCAGGAGATAGATTCGTTAGAGTATGTATAAAACGATAGCTGCTTTTTGTAACCATAGAGCGGCCGTCCAATGACAATCCGCCGATTGCCTCAGTCACCCAGGTGGGATCTCCAGCGTACAATTCGTTATAGTCGGGTGTGCGTAATTGCCTGGCCATACGGAGCTTTAAGATAAACTGATCAATGATTTCCTGTGCAGTTTGCTCATCTATCATATGATTTCGTAAATCACGCTCGAAATAAATGTCCAGGAAGGTCGAAGTACGACCAAGGGACATAGCCGCACCATTTTGCTCCTTAATAGCTCCCAGATATGCAAAATATAGCCACTGTACAGCTTCCCGAGCATTTACCGCAGGCTTTGAGATGTCACAGCCATATTCTTTCGCCATCAATTTCAACTGTTCCAAAAAGTCAATCTGTCGATATAGCTCTTCCAGCTTTCTTACAGTTTCATCATCCATACAATGGGTACCAAGTTCCAGCTTATCCTTTGCCTTTTCTTGTATCAGATAATCAATACCGTAAAGGGGAACCCGCCGATAATCTCCGATAATTCTTCCTCTGCCATAGGCATCGGGTAGCCCGGTTATGACACCGCTTTTTCTGGCATTCCGCATTTCCGGGGTATAAACACGGAAGACACCATCATTATGAGTGGTGCGATAACGAAAATGCTCCTCTATTTCCTCGGATAGGGTATATCCATATGCTTCGCAGGCCTGACGAGCCATTCTTATTCCACCGAAGGGATTGACGCCTCTCCTTAAGGGTGCATCTGTCTGAAAGCCAACGATGATTTCATTTTCCTGATCCAGATAAGCAGGAGCATAGGTCAGCAGGGAAGAAACCTTATCTGTATTTATGGACAGTACTCCTTTTTTATGTTCCTCGTTTTGAAGCTCCTGATATTTTTCATTCAGATCAACAGTTCTGACTGTGGAAGCTGACAGGAAGCTCTCATCACCCTCATAGGGGGTGTAATTACTCTGTATAAAATCACTTACGTTTATTTCTTTCTGCCATTTACCCGGTTTAAAATCATACCATGTGTTCATAGGAAATCCTCCTTGTCAATTATCCCGATTAATCCCCAGGAACATAAAAAAACCACCTGAGCATTTGCCCAGGCGGTCGACAGTTCAAATTCGGCTTTCGTATCTGAAAGCGTTCCAATCGGTCCCCCGTGGTAGTCCACATATCCGCCAGTTCCGATCTATCTTGATTATAAAGATTTAGAAAATAGTTGTCAATATATCTATTATTATATATATTAATTCTTTCCATTAATAAACATAATGACTAAGCATCAATAGAAAAACTGCAGAAAGGACTTTATTTATTCTCTACAATGCTCCTGATCTGAGGAACCTTCATTAGCAGAGGGTAGAGCAGTGCTGAAACGATAATACCGAAGACATTTTGTACCAGATTGAACGGTACATTCATCAGAGCCGGTCCAAATCCCAAGCCCATCAAGCCACCTTCAAACAGGAAATAGCCACCTGTCACGATAAAGCCACCTGCGATTGCGGAAAGCAACAACGGGAATATCTTATAACTGTTTTTCTTGCGGAGTAATTGTATGAGAAGAGCAGCGACAATCGCAGCAAGGCATTTGATCACAAAGGTTGCAGGAGCATAAGCACTGTAGCCGAGAATGAGATCAGCCAGCATCGACCCAATTCCTGCAGCAAGGCCGCCAAAGAAAGGACCAAGAATAACACCCGATAGAATGACGAAACCGTCTCCCGGATGGATGTATCCTCCGATTGGGGACGGAATGGCAACAATCACCGTTGCGGTACAGGTTAAAGCTGCCATCAGTGCAGCTGCTACTAAAGTGATAATCTTATTTGATTTCATAAGTCCTCCCTATTATATCAGTGTTACACCCACGTAAGAAATCCGTTAAAAGCCTTTGTGCCACGACCCCTGCGGTATGTAATACATTTTTCTGATTATTTATGAGAAATAATAGCATATTCCATTCTGTATTACAAGGCAGAATTCCGGAATTTTTTATGCATTATTGCACAAGATGAATTGATAGGATGGGTAGTTATTTATTTAAGCAGTAATATGATTGATTGACGTATGTGCGATTTCGATAAAATCCTGAAACTCTGTATTTTCTTCCAGCTCCGGATAGTAGATCAGCTGTATAAAAAATGGGTCCGGCATTTTGTATTGTATCATACTCAGCTTTTCCTTCGGACTGATTGTATATTTCGGAAGAAAGCCGATGCCCCATTTATTCTGAATAAGACTTTTTATTGTATCTACATTGCTTAATGCCATTGAGATACAGTATTTCTGCCCATGTTCTGTAAGATCGGCGAGCAAGGCCTTTCGATAAGGGCAATCTTCTCCGGTCAATAGGAGTGATTGTTCTTCCAGCTTATCGAGAATGTCTGCTTCGGTATTTGCTTCAGGGTTGTATACAAAACATAGTTTTTCTTCTTTCAGAGCAGAGACTTTCAATCCATCCACTTTCAACATCTTATTAAATACCAAAGCAAAATCTAATTTTTGCTGAGCCAGTTTTGTTAACAAGGTATTCTCATCCTCAATCGTTAGGTGAAAGATGATTTGCGGGTACTTGATTTTATAGGCTTCGATCATGTCCTGCAAAAAATAGAGGGCAATCGATTCTATTGTACCAATGTTTATTTCCTTTACCTCTTGGCTTCGTAATTCATTCTCCATCTTTTCCATTAGCTCTACTGCCTTTTTCGCATATTGATAGATGATTTTTCCCCTGGAGGTCAGAACCAGGTGCTTGCCCTTACGATAGATAATCCTTCCCCCATATATTTGTTCCAGTCTCTGTATATGCGTAGAGATGCTGGATTGAGAATACCCTAATATCTCTGCAGTACGCGAATAGTTTCCTATGTCGTGTAAGCTTATCAGGCTTTTGAAATAGGTTAATTCCATTTCATGCCCTCCTCACTATCGAAGTATTTGATAGATTATATCAATTTCTATCTATATCGTCAATCAGGCAGATGAAATATAATTAGACTGGGATTTGTAGAGCTTAGCATCAGAAATTTTGAGGAGGAAGAATGAAATGAATATTATTTATAGGAAAGCGACTGAAGCAGATGTGGAACTATTGGTAAATACCCGATTAACGTTACTGGAAGAGGATTCTGGTGAAATGACGGACCATGAAAGGCTATCCTTGTACCAAGGGAATAAAAATTGTATGGAAGCCGGTCTATCAAACGGGTCGTTCTTTGCTTTTTTGGCTTTTGACGGCGATACTTTTGTCGGGGCGTGCTCAACCTGTCTGTATTCCGTATTGCCTGGAAGAAAGCTTCCGAATGGGAAGAATGCATACATACAGAATATGCTTGTAACTCCGGCTTACCGGAGAAATGGAATCGGTAGGGCCCTGGTCTCCATGTGCATTAACGAAGCGATAACTATGGATTATACCAGGATCACGCTTCATGCCACTCAGAAAGGAAAGCTGCTTTTTGAACACTGTGGCTTTAGAATGGCGGACAATCAAAAGCTTGTCATGATGGTATATGAGTAATCAGGAAAGTCAGTACTGTCTTTTAGAGAGATACAGGAAGCTCATTTGCAGGTTTATTGTTTAACAAGTTGACAGCAGGTAATACTTATAATATAATAGTTAATGCAAATGATTTGCAATAGAGAGGGGCTGCCTGAGTTATGAAAAGAAAACTGATGACCTTGATCGGCATTATGCTCGTGATATCGATTGCAGCCTCAGCGCTGATTTCACTATTCGGAAATAATGGGATTGCATCGACAGAAGGAAAGGACAAGCTGCAGGTTATGACAACCTTCTATCCGATTTATATGATAGGACAAAACCTTGCAGATGGGATAGATGATATTGAGATAAAAAATCTGACGGATTTAAATACAGGATGTCTTCACGATTATCAACTGACGACAGAGGACATGAAGAATATATCAGAATCTGATCTCCTGATTGTTAACGGTGGTGGTATGGAGGGCTTTCTTTCGGATGTAAGGGAAAATTATCCGGGGTTGGACATCATTGATGCCAGCAACGGTATTACGATGCTTCCTACCGGAAATGGAGCAGGAGAGAATGATAACTATAATTCGGGAATAACAACCTCAGATGCGCCTGTCGGAGCAGAACAGAAAGAGGGCGCTTGGAATGCTCATGTATGGCTCGATCCCGAGCTTTACATCCGACAGATTGAGAATGTCAGAGACGGCATCCTGGCTTATATTGAAATGGATAGGCCAAATTCTAAGGAGCTGGAGCAATCAATCAGAGCGAATGCGCAGGCTTATATCGATCAGGTAACAAAGGTGAGCAGTGAGATAACGGATTATTCAAAAAAGTATACATCAGATACACTGAATCAAAGTAAAAGTAGCAGAAAGGTAATAATCTTTCATGACTCCTTCGCCTATCTGGCCAACCGGATCGGAATGAGTGTTGCCTATTCGGTTCCTCTTGATTCTGATACCTCATTAAGTGCGGGTGAGATCGCTGAAATTGTACAAGAAGCGAAGAAGGATCAGATACGATATCTTTTTACAGAAGAACAGTTCAGTGACTCCATCGCCAAACAGATTGCGGAAGAGACCGGAGCGAAAGTATATATTATTGATTCGGCGGTTACGGGTGATGGGGTAAAGGATTCCTATCTTAGGGCCATGGAAGCGAACCTTGCGGTAATCGAGAACGCTGAAGCCGGAGGGCAGTAGAAGGTGTAAAATGTAAAAGCTTAATCGGAAGGAAGAAAATTATGAGCGCGACAATCAACAAACCCAGTAGAAGAATTCGGGCTGTGAAGATACGGGAAGCCTGCGGATTACATTGTCTCCAGATGAAGAATATCAGTGTAAGGGATGGCAGTCAGGTTATTATAGAAGACATCAGCGTTCATATCCATTGCGGTAAGGTTACGGTAATCATAGGTAAAAACGGTGCCGGAAAATCTACACTGATTAAGGCGATTCTGGGAGAAGTCAAACACGAAGGAACCATAGAATTCACAGACCTGAAAAACCGATCGGTTCAAAATCTTCGGATAGGCTATGTACCGCAGCATCTGAATATGGAGAAGAATACACCGATGAGTGTTTACGATCTCTTTGCCGGATATATCAGCAGCTTTCCGCTATTTCTGAAAAGAAGAGCAAAGACTTACAGCAAGGTTCTGGAGCAGCTGTCAATCTTTGAAGCACAGGAGCTGATCGATAAGCGGGCCTGTGATTTATCAGGTGGAGAGCTTCAGAGGGTTCTCTTATCCATAGCAGTCACCCCGGTACCGAATCTATTATTGCTGGATGAACCGGTATCCGGTATTGATACGAATGGAATGCAGCTTTTTTACCATAATATTGCGAGGCTGAAGAAGAATTATGATCTTGCTATGATTATCGTATCCCATGACTTTGAATTTGTGAGGAAATATGCGGATCATGTCATTCTTCTGGATAAATCAATTGTGAAGGAAGGTACGCCTTCTGAAGTATTGGACAGTGAAGAATTCCACAGAGTGTTCGGATAGGAGCAGAAGATGAAGGTTTTCTATGATATATTGGAAAGTGTGCTTCCCTTTTCCTGGGTAAAGTATGACTTTATGAAAAATGCATTGCTGGCGGTCCTGGCAATCACACCGTTGTTCGGAATACTTGGTACGATGATCGTGAATAAGCGGATGGCATTCTTCTCTGATGCGTTGGGGCATTCGGCTATCACGGGTATCGCTCTTGGCACAGTATTCGGAATAGCAGATACAAACCTTTCCATGTTGGTGTTTGCAGCGATCTTTGCCCTGCTGCTGAACCGGATTAAGCGAAGAAATACAGTATCGACAGATACGGTAATCTCCGTATTTGCTTCACTGAGTATGGCGCTCGGCCTCGTAATACTGTCAAGAGGCGGTAACTTTGCCAGATACTCTGCATTGCTGGTCGGAGACATACTAAGTATTACGGCAAAGGAGCTGCTGTTTCTGCTGATTATATTTCTGGTAACGATCGTGTTCTGGGTGCTCTGTTTTAATCAGTTACAAGCGATCAGCGTTAATGTATCATTGGCAAAAAGTAAAAATATCAATATTAATCTGCTTGAAGATCTTTTCAGTATTTTTATCGCAGTGATCGTTATGTTTTCCGTCAAATGGGTTGGCATCCTGATTATCAATGCCTTACTTATTCTGCCTGCGGCTGCAAGCCGGAATCTGGCGGGAAATATCCGGGAATACCATCTGTTCTCAATTATGATAGCAGTGTTCTCGGGTATCACCGGATTGCTGCTTTCCTATTATATGGGTACAGCCACCGGACCTACCATCGTCATTATTGCTTCCATTATCTTCTTTATAACGTTATTTCTACAGACAACCGCCCGGAAGAGTTAGTATGCATCCCTCGGATCCATCCTTTCCCCGTGCGGTTGTTTTACTGTCTTTTTAATAGAAGTGGTTACAGTCAAATCTTCAATTTCATTTCGGCGATTGCTACAAAAGTACTTTCCTGAGTAGATATGGGTACTAAGACAGAAGTACTATAAAATGGAGCAGGCTAACGATCTGGTCCTTAAGCCCGATATATTTACCTTGGTTATAGATAGAATTAAATTAAATAATAGGTTATAGGGCAAAAAATAGAAAATATTGCTTACTTTTTTTATTGGTATATAATATAATAAAAGCGTAATGAGGAATTGCAAGCTTGCTTGTGAGTTCCGAGTGGAGCTGGGGATCATGAACGAAGTTCATGATATAAT
>JAEZLY010000147.1 GCA_023414985.1 Bacillota bacterium
CCTCTATCTTGGTCATTCCGCTGGAAATCCAGACTTCACTGAGGCTGGGACAGAAGCGGAAGGCATAGGCACCCACTGAGGTGATATTATTGGGCAGCTTGACGGTCTCCAGACCACTGTCGGTAAATGCGCTGCGTCCGATCGTCTTCAGTGTCTTCGGAAATGTAATCGCTGTCAGATTAGAGCAATATGCAAAAGCATAATCTTCAATGGTTCTCAGTTCTGCCGGTAGCTCTATTGATTTCAAATTAGAACAGTTTTTGAAGGTGCTTCTTGCAATGGTCGTAATATTCTTCGGAAGAATTACCTTAACCAGGGAATCATTATTGCTGAAGGTATAAGGAGCTATGAATATAATGCTTTGCGGGATCGTCAGCTCTTTATCGCTTCCGGTGTATTTTACAAGGAAGCCGTTATCCGTAATGACCATATTGTTCTTTTCGTTTGCCAGTATCCACTTTGTACCTGTAAATACATAACCACCGATTGATGCAAGAGTCTCCGGAAGATCAACAGAGGTAAGACTTGCACAACCATTATAAGCATATTCACCTAAGCTTTCCACTCCCTCAGGAACTGCAGCTTCTGTCAGGGAACGGCAGTCAGCAAAGGCATAAGCACCAATTGCTTTGATGGAAGAGGGAAGTTTGATCTTCGCTAAAGAAGTACAATTACGGAATATACCGCTTGATAGTTCGCTTAATTTATCAGGAAGGCTGACCTTTATAAGGTTTACGCATTCGGAAAAGGCGTCTGTGCCAATGATGGACACTGAGTCCGGAACTGTAAGTTCAGAAAGCTGCTGACATCTCTGGAATGCTGAGCTTCCGATTGTCGTAAGGGTATCCGGCAATTTTATGCTGATTAAGCTGCGGCAATCGCTGAAGGTACCATTACCGATTTCTGTGGTATCCTCTGCTAAAGTAACATATAAGAGTTTCCGGCATCCGCTGAATAGGTTCGCGCTTAATTCAGTAATGTTCTCCGGAAGAGTAATCTGTTTTAGGCTATCACAATTACTGAAGGCTGCACTGCCAAGATACTTAAGCTCTGCAGGAAGGATAACTTCAGTCAATGCACAGCTATCAAAGGCATTGTTACCGATCGATGTTACGGAATCCGGTATGATGATATCATCCAGTTTGGAACAGCCGGAGAAGGTTCCTGCTTCAATGGAAGTAATCTTTTCCGGAAGGTTGACTGTAGTTAACGAGGAGCAGCCTGAGAAGGCATTGGCATCAATGCGGCTCACATTAACCGGAATCAGAATACTCTTAAGCTTAGAGCAGCCGGAAAGCATATTCTGTGATATTACGGTCAGGTTCTTCGGCAAATCGATGCTGGTCAGGTTAGAGCAATATGCAAAAGCATTCGGACCGATTTCGGTTACTGAATCGGGAATGCTGATTGAAGTCAATGCGTTACAGTATTGGAAGGTCTCACTCTGGATCGCGGTAACCCCACTCGGGATATTGATTTTCTTCAGGCGAGAGCATTCTCTGAAAGCCTGCTTCCCTATGTAGTTAACCGAAGACGGGAGCTGCAGGGAACTCAGTTTTTGACAACCCTGAAAAGCTCTTCTTGCAATAGAGGTCAGAGCGCTGTCCTTCGGAATGCTGAAGGAGGATAGTTTATAACAATAGCTGAAGGCTTCAATACTGATGGATTTGACTGTCTTTGGCAGCGCAAGCTTACTTAAGTTGCTGCAGCCGCTGAAGGCGCTTTCCCCGATATAGGTAAGCTGATCCGGTAAGGAAAGGCTCTTTAATCTGCCGCAGCCGGAAAATGCATGATAGGGAATGCTTTTAATCTTATCGGGCAGATTGATTTTTGATAAGGAGTAGCAATTGGAAAAAGCTTCATCCTCTATTTTGATAATACTATCAGGCAGCAGGATGGTTGTTACTTTGCCGTTATCATAAAAAGCACGCTTTCCGATGGTGGTTATGCCGTCCGGTACATTGACAGTCTTGGATGATCCGTTATAGGCAAGCAGGACCCCATCTTTAATCAGGAAATCGCTTGATTTCGCCTCAACTGTAGCTGTAGGAAGCAGGGCAATCAACAATGCGGAAAGGACGAACAGCAGTCCGATCACTTGTTTTACTTTGGTTCTCATGGGACACCTCCATTAATTTTTATAATCTTATTTTCTTCACAGGTTATTATCAAAAAGCTCCTTAAACATTGTATTCCATATAATGGGGTTAAAGCAAGAGTTTAGGATAAAAATTAAGGAAACCGTAAGGTGTCATATATTACCACCAGTCTCTGAATATATAGAAAAGGTCCCTATAGGTAATAGGGACCTTCAAGATTATCAACTCCAAGTGAAATAAGCAGATCTGCTAATTCTTTTGAATCTACACCATCTGCAATGATCATTATCTGTAACTGCTTCATCATGGCAATAGTACTCTTTAGTACAGTAAGACCTTTTTCATTATCAAGGCAAGCTTTTACGATGGATTGATCCAGCTTGACGAACTCGAAAGGAACATATTTAAAATAATCAAGGCTGTTATAGCCTGTGCCGAATTGATCCAGAATAAAGGTAACACCATGGCTTTTCATGGAAAGGATATTCTGCAGGATGGTGGGCTGTACGTAGGATACAGTTGCTTCTGACATCTCAATCCCAAGACGATGATAGTCAATCTTATATTTATTAAGTAAGGCGCTGTAATGCTTGATCAGATCATCCTGCATCATCTGAACGGCTGTCAGGTTGACATTCATGTATACGATATCATCTCCGGATGACTGAAGCTCTTCGACATAGATACAGATATCTTCAAAGATATTCTCATGTATTTTCTTTAAACGGCGGTAATCCTCCGTAACGTTGTCCAGTTCACCCGGGGACACGTAAATCGGTGGATCCATCGGAAGCTTGAGGAGGGGTTCTCTCGATATAATTCTGTTCTCGGATACGGAATAAAGCGGCATGAAGCAGAGCTCGTACTTGCAGCTTTCAACAATATCCCAGAGCTTCTTTTGCAATTCCGTATGATATTTTTTTAGGTTAATATTAAGCTCATCCACAGTAAGAAGAACGCTTCTTGAGCTGATCATGTTCTTACTGTAGTATTCGATATAGTAAATAATCTCATTAATCTCACCGATGTCCTTCGGATAGGAAAGCTCCAGCATCTGAACAGAAAGAGACAGCTTGGTATTCAGGATATCCCATTTGGAATATTCGAACTTGACGGAGATATGGTTTAATAACCGGTTCTTCTCTTCCGAAGAAAGATCATTTCTAAGCATAACCGCGAATAAACCGTCCTGAAGATTAATTGCGGGATATGCCCTGCCTAAGGAACTTAAATATGAGGATACTTCCGTAAGAATTGCAAACCAATAATTCAGACCGAAGGTATAATTAATAATTGCTTTATCCTCCAGTTTGATCAGTATAAGTGTAAAAGGAGACTTATTTTTTAAGTCGAGCTGCATACGTCTGATCAATGCGTCTTTCGTAAAGAGTCCGGCGGAATCTACCAAAGATTCCTCTGAATTCTGTATGACGATGAAAAGCAGTAGTTGGCAGACAGCAATACCAAAATTCTGTATCAGAATGTTAAGATACAATTCAAGCGCAATAAAAAATATGACAACGAAAGAGAAGGAAGTAAGCAAATATCGTACTCTCCGGGCGATATATTTCCTATAATAAAAAATATATATAATGTTTAAAAGAAGATAATAACCTGTCTGAACGAAAAGCAATGCAAATCCGACTCCATGGCGGTAATTCATATTACTGTCCACATAAAAGAACATTTTTGTCCAATAGTTGATTAGCAGAAGGGTACCAGATACAAGAATCGGAGTAAAAAGGATGATCTTCTCCCTGGTTTCCAATTGCCGCAGCCGGTCAATCAGCGTCAGTATGTAGAGGGAGGAGAGGAAAGGGATACTACTCTGGAGTAGATAGTAGATCAGTACGGACATATAGACAGACCAAGTAGGAATACTGCCGATATGCCGGATCGCAGCTTCACTGAGGATGTCAAATATGCAGGAGGTCATACTTACCCAGAGTAACAGCTCAAAGAACCTGCTTTGCTTATCCTTAATATGTTTTTTGACATAGAAGAGGTATATCGTACAAATGTATATGATTAATGCACTGTTACAGTAATAATAGTTTAGCAAATACATTCCTCCTCCGGAGTTTTTTCTGCCGGTACGATTTGGCTAATCAGCCGGTTTGATATTTTTCTCAGTAATAAAGGTTAGGAAATCCTCTGAAGGGATCGGTTTAGAGAAGTAATAACCCTGCAGATAATTTACACCCAGCTTAGCCAAGGTATCTGCCTGCTCCTGTGTCTCGACTCCTTCGGCAATCAGCTCGATATGCAGGCTCTTCATCATCGCGATGGTACTTTCCAGGGATATTCTGCCGGAAGGGTTTTTAAAATAATCCCAGACGATACTCTTGTCCAATTTTACGAAATGGAAGGGAAGTTCAAGAATATAGTTCACGTTGGAATAGCCGCTTCCGTAATCATCGAGGGCAAAGGACATTCCGCTCTTATTAAGTTCCTCAAAAAGAGAGCGGACAACTTCAGGGGTGTTAACGGCAACTGTTTCCGTAATCTCCAGACATATTTGCTCCGGTCTGACCTTGTACTTCTTCATTAAAGCGGGTAATTGCTCCTTTAAATTACTCTGCATACACTGAACCACGGAGAGGTTAACCTCTATGTAACGAATACCCTTTTCAGAAAGTGATGAATGCTTAAAAAAGGAACACACCATCTCAAAAATCTGCATCCCTAATTTAGTTATCGTACCGTCACGTTCCGTCAAGGGGATGAATTCATCCGGTGGGATAAAGCCAAGTTCAGGATCTCTTAATCGAACCAACGCTTCTGCAGAAATAAAGCTCTGATCCTGAACAGAATAGATTGGTTGATAGTATACTTCAAAGGAGTGATTGATCATCGCACGGGCTATCGCCTTTCTGACTTGCTGTTCCCGTTTATGATTACTGATACTGATCTCACTGATACCGGTCTGC
>JAEZLY010000172.1 GCA_023414985.1 Bacillota bacterium
TTCGTCTTCTGCTGACAGTTTACATAGGCTTCCTCCGCGAAGAGGTTCCATCACCCATACCGGAATATGATATTCCTCTGCAAGCGTGACCTTTGCTTTCGCATTCTGAAATGACCAGTCCAGATAGTTCAATTGTATCTGGCAAAACTCCATCTTATCGCCATACACCTCAAGAAAACGCTTCATAACCTCATAGCTTCCATGAACAGAAAAGCCAAGATGACGGATGCGGCCATTCTCTCTTTGTTTTACCAGGTAATCGTAAATGCCATACTTCGGATCCAGATAAGCATCTATATTCATCTCACAGACATTATGGATCAGATAGAAATCAAAATACGCTACTCTGCATTTCTTTAACTGTTCTTCAAAAATCATCTTAACCTTTGCCCAATTAGAAGGATCGTATCCCGGAAATTTAGTTGCCAAATAATAGCTTTCCCGCGGATATTGGCTTAAGGCTCTTCCTATCACCACCTCGGATTGTCCGTCATGATACCCCCAGGCTGTATCAAAGTAATTCACGCCATGCCCTATTGCATAAGCAACCATTCGATCTGTTTCTTTCTCGTCAATATTAGAATACATTCCATCAATGATTGGAAGACGCATCGCCCCCATACCTAAAGCAGACAACTTCAAATCTTGAAATTCTTTATAGATCATTTTCTTTACCCCTTTATTCTATTATTTTTCCCGTTAGGCATTTCCCAGTAGCCCATCTGAAAAGAAAAAGCGCTTTCCATACTTGAAAGATTTTTTCTTTTGCTGTATTATATCATCATACATCCTAAACCTAACTTTAGGTCAATAGTTTTTGTGATTATTTTTAATTATTTTTATTTTATTGGAGGTAGTTATGACATACTCAATTGGAGAAGTATCAGAAATGCTTGCTATATCCATATCTACACTGCGGTATTACGACAAGGAAGGACTTCTTCCACTCATTAACAGAACCTCCGGAAACATACGTAGATTCGATGAAACTGATATTGAGTGCCTGAAAATGATTGAGTGTTTAAAAACAACCGGTATGCAGATCAAAGATATCAAGCTTTTTTTTGAATGGTGTGAAGAAGGTGATTCTACCATAGAAAAGCGTTACAATTTGTTCATCGTGCAGAAAGAAAAGACCGAGAAACAAATTGCTCTTATGCAAAATGCTCTCGATCGTATTAATTACAAATGTGAGTATTATCGAATTGCGAAAGAAAAAGGAAGCACAAATGATCCCGGCCTACGGGAAGAACTGGCAATGAAATTCCTCTCAGAACATAAAAACAACACTGAAGCTACGGAATAAAGGGCAAGTATCCATCTTATCTCAAGGTAATGTATCCCTTCAGCTTTTTATTTACAACAGATCTGTTCCCGATTTTTAAGCCAATCAGCTCCTCCAGAGAGGTAAGATACACCTTCTGACCTTCCTCGATAAAAAGAGAGATCAGACGTCTCATCATCTTCTTCGCCTCCGGGTTCATGTTCTTATAAGCCTTCAGCATATTGTTGGCGGCAGTCAGCTTATCACTGGAGATACCGCTGACCGTAACCAGACCGGAAGCGTAAAAAATCTCGAATAATTCTTCTACAAAGGTAGCCCGCTCCTCTACCGAGATTCTGCTTAGCCAATGGCTCAGCGTGCGGTTCAGGATGATACTGGATTTCATAAGTCCCGGCTGATACACAAAATGATTACCTAATACCTCCCAAGAAAAAGCATTATGCCCTCCGATTCCCCGTTGATTACTATTTACAATCTCATACTCCTCCAGATGCTCCATTAGAATTCCCACTACAGAGGATTTGGGGACAATGGTATGTATCTTCGGCAGAATTCGATGGTAGCCCGCACTCTCCAGAAATTTCTCCTGGAATCCGGGGCCATCATTATTATACACAGCGATAATTCTCTCCTGCACTTCCTGTAAGGAGGCTGCCGAATAAACCGCAAGATTTCCTCCCTTGGAATGTCCTCCAAGATAAATTTCTCCGGCCAATGTCTCAATAATGTAGGTAACATATGCAATAGCGTCCTTCTGTGCCTGTACCTCTTCCAGAAAGCTCATTTGAAAATCCTCTTTCCAACCCGCCAGCATGTCATCCGTTCCGCGAAATGCAATATAATGCAATTGGTCATGAAGGGAGAATACAATCGCGGAGAATTGCTCTGAATTATCCTGATCAATTCTGTTAATATAACAGGACAGCTCCAGGGAGCCAAAACGCTTCGTCGCGGCAGCTTCCAGCAGGAGTTTGGGTATCTGAACAAAAAACGGATTTTTAGTGCGCGGAGCCTCCATATCAATGGAATCATAAGCCTGCCTGGCGATATCCGTAAGAAAGACACGTTCCGATTTCCTTTCAAAGGGAACGATACCGTCAAACTCGATATAGGCTAAGGTAGATAGAATTAAATTATCCACTTCGTTAAAGCCATCCTGTGAGAAGCTTAAATCTCCACGCCATTTCAAATAATCCATGATATTATGCATCCTGTCACCATCCTTCCTCTCAGAACCTTTTCCCAACGAACGATTAATTCTCTATTCCATTTCTCGCTTTCATCCCCTGATCAAAGGGATGCTTCACTTTTCTCATATTCGATACATAATCTGCCAACTCGACCAACTCCGTGCCGGGATTTCTTCCGGTCATGACAACTTCAAGCTGCTCCGGCTTATTTCTCAGGAAATCCAGCAGTAGATCCTGTGGAATCATATGAAGATGATAGGCATCGATAACTTCATCCAGAATAAGCAGCCGGTAATCTTCGACAACAATCCTGTCAATCGCAGTATGAAAAAGCCTTTCATAGGACTCCTGCGCCTTCTTCTTTGTCTCTTCCGTCATATCCCAATAGAAACCGAAATTCTCTTCGGAGTGGAGCATATCAATCAGATCGATCTTTTTCAATATTTTCAGCTCATTGGAGCAGTTACTTTTCATGAACTGAACGAGCAGTACCTTACCTCCGCTACCGGCGCAGCGGACTGCAAGACCGATTGCAGCCGTTGTCTTTCCTTTACCGTCCCCTTCATAAATATGAATTAATCCCTTCATGCTAACCTCTCAGTGTCTTAGGCAGATTACATTAGACTGCTACAATAATTGATACCCATATTATATCCTACCGATACAGGACATAATCCTGCAGCTCCCGTTTGAAGCCTGCGTTTCCAAGCTCTTCCGCAAATTCCTTCTGATATTCCTTTAGAATCAGCCGGTTTGTAACAGGATAGATCTTCTTCTTCATAAAGTCCCGTACCAGGCTTGTCAGGGAAGCAGACAACACATCTGCTTCAAATACTCTGAGTGTCTTTCCCTGCCGTTCCAGTACCGCAACCGGAATGCCATCCTTCAGAGCTACAGCCGTTCCGGCAATATTCATAAAAGCTCTGTCAGGCATATGAGGAAGGCACTTTCCCCAAGGCTGGGCAGGATCAATAGCTGACAGCCAGATAATATCTTCCTCTTTATGCTCCAGAGCAAGCAGGGTTCCGGCATAATCCTTCTCCCGAATAAACTGGATTCCGGATAAGCCTTGAATAAAGTATCCTCTGCGTACCCTTCCGGTATACTCCCAGACGCGTAGGGTCTCCAGCGCTGCCCCCCAGGGAATGCCTTGGATTGTCTCACGACTGAGAATGATTGCATTGTCAAATGCCCGTTCCAGCTGCTGCTCTACGGTCAGTACACGCAGCGGTCGAAGGACCTCCCATCGCCCTGTTGTCATAGCTTTCGATCTGGCGCCTATTTTTTGCTTCAAGGTTCCTTTGTTCAGCTTCTCCCGGTTAATCCACTGGCGTACCGGCATGAAGCTGTCTGCACTTACAAGTCCCTTCTCAGCCAGTCCGAGCAGAATATCATAGGGGGATTCACCCTCCAGAACATTGGTCAATCTCTGCATAAAGCTTGCTCCCCGCTTCAACAAAGCTTCATAAATTGCTTTCTCCTTCCCCATCAAGCCTTCTGCTGTATCGGAAAGATCGGCATCCCAGTCAATGTCCTCATATCTATGAAAGCTTAGTCCTTCCTCCTGATTTAAGTGCCAGATATAATTTCCACCGGAAAGCAAGGTATCCATAAGCTCGCTTCGGTATGCTCCGACCCGTCCCGGTAGTAAGATGCTCTCCCATATGGCCGCAGGATAAACCATATCACTGAAGCCCTTCATTGCCGCATCCAATTGCTGCTCGGGCGGAGCTGCAATTCTGGTACGTCTGGCTAGCATCGCCGCATAACGTTCTGAAGGGACTGTTTTAGCCATAGCTCGCCTGTATTTAATCGTTTCTCTCCGAGCTCGGTCGTACAATTCAAAATGATAATATAGTCCGTCATTTTCTTTCGCTTTCTCTTGTTCCCGAAGGGAAGTCAGAAGCTTCTGTGCTGTCTCGACCGTCCACAGGTAGCGCTCCGCCACCAGTTCTGCGGTCTGAGCTCCCCGATATCTGAGCAATCGTAGGACAATCGCGTTTCTTGCTTCTTCCTCTCCGCCGGAAAAGGCCCGGTTATATTTCTCCTCCTGCTCCGCTGCAATCCATAATCCGGGTTCGATATATTTCACCTGCTCCTGTGCAGCCAGCTTCTCCAGCCAATCAATCGGAATATCCAGCTCACCGGCGATGATATCTCCTTCAATCATGAGAAGGGTGTGCAGCTGCTGTTCATCCTCCGGAAGCTTCGTCCTCTGCGTTACTCGTTCCAATTGCTCCTGAGATGGCTCCAGTAAATTAGCCTGCTTCAATAATTCTTCCGTAACATGCTTAATTCCAATCGGTGTAGGCGAATAGTCATACATCATCGCAGCCTCCGTCTGTTGACGTAGGAGGAAGGACATCGGTGATGGCATATCCATATACATCTCACAAATCTGTATGGTTCCGGCCTGTATTCCCTTCAGGACATATTCCACACCGGCAAGATCCCAGTAATCCTCCAGACATTCTCTTCTGGTTTCCCGGATCAATGGATGTCTTTCATACTGGATCAGATTATCCAGCATCTCAGCACTGCGCATACGCTGTACCCAGAGAGGCTGACGTCCGGCCTTTCGGATTCCCATCATCAATGCATGTGCCGTATTATATCGAAAGGTCATATTGAATACCGGTGTAGCCGGAAGCAATGCCTCCAGAATCGGCTTCGCTGCTTCCGGCCTGATTCCCTGTATCAGTCCCTCAGGGAAGACACATTCCCCATAGGGGAACAGTAAGATCCCGTCGTTATCGTCCACATAAGCGATATTGGTTCCGATCAGACGATTGGCTGCTTCCTGTAATAGTACCGCAAGCGGTGCGTTTACCTGCCGTCCGAAGACGGAATGGAACATCACTTCAGGAAGACCTGTTTCATCTTTAAAATGCTCTACGATAATCGTACGGTCATCCGGCAGAATGCCCGTGGCTTCCAGCTGATTCTTGATAAATTCCTGTGCTGCACTTGCAGCTGCTCCATCGAGCCCCAGCCGGTCAAGTTCATCAAAGATCTGGTCTGTGGCATAAGCATTATTCAACATGCGCAGGATAGCTCCGAAGGCTAAGCCGGTCTGAAGTCCCCTTCCTCTGATATCCCCCTTCCAGAAGGGCAGCCTTGCACCGTAGACACTTGCCTGGGTCACAAATACGGAATCTTTCCCGATCTTTGTAATCTGCCAGGCAAAGGTTCCCAGCATGAAACGGTCTCCAACCCGGGATTCGAATACAAATTCTTCGTCAAGCTCACCAAGCTTTACGCCGGTCTCCGACTTTACAGCATATAAGCCCTTATCCGGTATGGTTCCACCGGCGGATACCGCCAGCATCCGGCTGTAAG
>JAEZLY010000291.1 GCA_023414985.1 Bacillota bacterium
GGATTATTCCAAGGATTATTTTGTGCTTCCGGAGAAGCATGTAGCGAAGCTGACGAAACAGGAGATCATCGTTACGGATTTTGAAGGTAATCTCGTGGAGCCGACGATGCTTCATGTGAACTGGGATATTACCGCTGCTCAGAAGAACGGCTATCCGCATTTTATGCTGAAGGAAATCTATGAACAGCCTGAGTCCATCCGCTCGACGATCTTACCGAGAATCAATGCCGAGGGTATTCCGGACTTCAGTGTGGATCATATCCCGGATATTTTATTTGAAAAGATTAACAGAGTCATCATCACGGCCTGTGGTACGGCGATGCATGCAGGAATGGTCGGAAAGACAATGATTGAAAAGCTTCTGCGTATTCCGGTGGAGGTGGATATTGCTTCCGAATTCCGTTATCAGGATCCGATCATGGATCAAAATACGCTGGTCATCCTGATCTCCCAATCCGGTGAAACGGCTGATACTTTGGCTGCGCTCCGCCTGGCGAAGCAGGAAGGGGCCGTGACCCTGTCCGTTGTTAACGTGAAGGGCTCAACCATTGCAAGGGAGAGCGATTACGTCCTTTATACGCATGCTGGACCCGAAATCGCAGTAGCAAGTACCAAGGCATACACGGCACAGCTGTCCTGCCTCTATCTGCTCGCATTCAAATTCGCACAGCTGCGGGGAAAGGTTACGAACGAAGAATGTGCAGGCTATATGAAGGAGCTGCGTGATATCATTCCGGCGATTGAACAGACGCTGGCGCACGATAAGATACTGGATAAGATCTGTACTCATTTAAAGGAGAAGGAGGATCTCTTCTTCATCGGACGCGGACTGGATTATGCACTCTGCTGGGAAGGCTCCATTAAGCTGAAGGAAATCAGTTACATCCATTCCGAGGCATATGCAGCCGGTGAATTAAAGCATGGAACGCTTTCCCTGGTTACGGAGGGAGTTCCGGTGGTTGCACTTGCTACCCAATCCAGAGTATTTACGAAGATGGTTTCCAATGTGCGTGAGGTGCGTGCAAGAGGTGCCTTTGTCATCCTGATTACCAACGGAGGAGCAGAGGTGGAGGCATCTGCTTATGATTACCTGATCGAGCTGCCGAAGACCTCGGATTACTTTACTCCTTTTACTACGGCAGTCGCGCTGCAGCTGTTGGCTTACCATACCTGCGTACACAGGGGCTTTAATGTGGATCAGCCGAGAAACCTGGCGAAATCCGTAACGGTGGAATAATAGAATATAGAATAGGGTAAGCGGTAAAGAAATAATAAAGTTGTGAACTGGATAATAAAGATATGAACTTTATAATAAAGTTATGAACTGAGCCACCTATTTATGTAACATATGATAGGTGGCTCTTTATGATTAACTTACGACAACAATTTTTTTTCTTACGTTATATTTACTTATTGTTTTTTTTTATTCCGGAAGTTACGGTCTCTTTAATAAGATCTATCAATTTTGGAAACTCCTTAAAAGTACACACGATAAATTGTGTAAAATATTGATTTAAATAGTATTTCTCACCATTTACCAACCCATGACATAGACGTGATAATTCAGAAACATAATAATCATGCTTCTTCTTATCTTTAATATTCTTTTCTAAAGTGATAAAACTATCATCTTCAATTATAGTATTTAATTCTTCAAATTGTTTCCTACAATGATTTTCAAAATCTGGTCCAAAATCCGAATAAAAAAGCAAATAAGGAATTTTAGTTCCAATATCCTCTACAGATAAAAACTCTTCAACTGCTTGCATTGAAAAATCTGCATCTGAAATATATAATTCTGCAGTAGTTAATAATATTGGACAATATATAAATGGTAGGTTTTCATCAGGATGATTATATATATTTTGAAGAATATTATCCATAATTAACCTCGGTAAAGCATATCTGAGTTGAGATATACCATGCTTGATTTCTTTGTCATAAACCTGATCCCCATTTATCTCAATACATTTATAACTTGCATATAAATCTTTATCAAAAATAATTGATGATTGTTTATTTAATGTAAACAATGAAAAACTATCAATAAAATTTACTGTTCGTCCTAAAGTAATTGGTGACAGATCTTCTTCATTAGGATCAGGAAGAAACAGCCATTTTGCTTGCTTCGTTCTATGTTTACACTCGACTAGAATTTGTAAGCTTGATGTTACTTCATTCCCATCATCAAAAGGAGTAAAACCTAAAGCGTGAATATCTACTGAGAAATCAGTATCTTTTCCAGAATCATTCCTTCGGTTATATGTATATTCAGAAGAAACGGATAGCCCTTTTGATACTAACATTCTTGCGGTTTCATATTCTAATGGAAAGCTTGATGATAACAAATTACTTTTCCACTTACTATCAGACATTTTCTCACCTCATGTTTTATATGATGGCTAAAACTATTAGGTACTAATATTCACTTACACCATATTACCTCTGCAAAAAAATACTCACCAATAACAATCCTAACATATAATCCGCCTTTTTCATTGTATGCTAAATATCTATACTGATTTTCCTGAACTATTTTCCAGGCCTCAATAGGTTTATCTCCATTAAAAGCAATATTTCTAAATGCTCTTGAACCGATTTCAGGTAAAATGTTTATGAATACTGGTGTATTAAAATTGATTAATTCTGTCTGACTTAACTGAGGTAAAAATTTATAGTTTATAAATGTCGGCTCCTCCAAAAAAATATCGCTTAAAGAGTATGCAGCATGGCCTTTAGCTAATTTATATACAATACTATTAACCTTCTCATTATCATACTCAATATAATTTAATTCACCATTTTCCTTATAAAATGTAGACTGTTTCAGTATTTCTCCAAAATGAGGCCTACTATGTAATGTTTTTTCTATTTTGGGTCTTTTAACTTTATCTAACTTTTCAAATTTTAATTGTACATAGTCAATTAGGCATGCTAAATATTGTTCATTTGAAGAAAATGAATTATTACAGCTAATACAGGATGGAAGTATTGCTAATTGGCTAGGATAAGGTTCATCAAGAAATATTTTTGATGGTAAATGCTCTCGACTGTCAGCTTTTCCCATGCAATAAACACAATGAAAATCATCACATTTATCATATTTTAGGAAATGTAATAATCTTTCATCACCATAATATTCATCTAGGTCATTATCAATAAAATAATCCTTTATTATAAACATCTCCTTAATATTGATCTTTTATATTAATAGGATTTAAAGAATGATTTAATTCATTAACGGTTCAAATTATTAATACCATTTTTCATACAAAGATGATGTTTCAACTGAATGATGT
The DNA here is from genome assembly GCA_023414985.1 of Bacillota bacterium. Lineage (GTDB taxonomy): Bacteria > Bacillota > Clostridia > Lachnospirales > Lachnospiraceae > Mobilitalea. Next base: position 3,300 of record JAEZLY010000291.1, read on the forward strand.
AGTTTTTTCTGGTTACATTTATCACATAGTAGTTGTAGGTTTGTTATATCATTTAATCCACCTAAGGCAAGGGGTATAATATGGTCATAATTTATCTTGTTTTGAGAAGATAGCATACCAGATAGATCTTTATTGCATAAAACACATCTGCCCCGATCTCTATAATAGATGGCCCTCTTAACCCACTCAGGTATTGGAACTCTTTTGAGCACTCCATCTTTGAAAAAATATTGTCTATTTTCATCCTCATATATATCTGTAAGTTTTAATCTGGAAATTGCCGAAGCCATCATTTCATTAAATCTCATAAGTAATTCTCTGTTTATAAACATGATATAAAAAACTTCGTTACTAATCTTATCTATTAATTCTTCTATTTGACCCGTCATATGTAATTCTAAATAATAATCATAATATTCAACATTTTTTGCATCGTGATTCTCTTTAATCCACTTATTGTACGTTGTATGTTTTATATTGTAATATTTAAAAGCGTCATGCAGTTGAAGCACATTTTTTTCTGAAAAATCCTCTTCGAATAAATCTTGTACAACAAAACGTATGAATTGGTGGAAAACGGAAGTTTTATTAAATGGAGCAGCAAAGAATTCAGTATTTTGATCACCATAAAACTCATGTAACTTATTCAAATACTCAAATCGATCTGACAATACATTCTCTATAATGTTAGCATAATAATAAGTATTATAGTATCTCATTTCAAATTTAGGATTGTCCAAAGTATGCCTCCAGGTTAATAAAATGTATTTGATAAATAAGGAATATTAATCCAACAATGTTTTGCAACAATATATTATCACTTTTTACGACAAACATAAATCCCTATTATTACTAATTTCTAAGAATATTAAATCTATATGACTATTTTAGTCGTTGGTAAAATTTATAAATTGAATTAAAAAATGTGGAAACGTTTATTAGTGGTCAAAAGATATTACTGTGGGCAGAAAGAATTCTTATAAAAATATAATATATGATTAATTTTTAATCCTTTTGTATAATACCATTAGCTGTCTTTTACTTATGATAATCTTTATTTGATAATTTTTATTAATGGGATTTCTATTATTTAGCAAAAATATTCCTGGTAATCATAAACATAATTTGCTATAATTACAATGAAGATTTATAATTAGGAGAAGTAAAGGAGACAGGTCGATGATTAAACCAGTAGTATTGGATATCTTCTGCGGAGCGGGGGGGATGTCTGAGGGATTCTTGCAAGCGGGATTTGATGTTGCATTTGCTACGGATTTGAATGAGGCAGCTAAACTAACATACACTAATAGACATAAAAAATTGGGCCATAATGTAAAATTTGCATGTATGGATATCAAACTGTTTGCAGATAAAGAATTTCTTAAAGGCTTTCTGGAGGGAAGAAGCATCGATGTTGTGTGCGGCGGACCACCCTGTCAGGGCTTTAGTTTGGCAGGGAAAAGAGATAAGAGCGATCCCAGAAATATGCTTTTTAAAAGCTATATAGAGGTCATTAAAAATGTAAAACCAAAATATTTCTTAATGGAAAACGTTGAAGGTCTTCTCTCTATGGAATTAGATGAATTTAAAGGTATTAGTGAAGACATTTATATAAATAAAACAGTTCCTGAGATACTTATTAATGAGTTTTTACATTTAGGTTATAAGGTGGATTATCGTGTCTTATCTGCAAATGATTATGGAGTTCCTCAGACAAGAAGAAGAGTTTTTTTTATTGGGCATATGGTTGAAAAGACATCTGAAGGTACGTATATAGATTTGGTATCTCCAGTGGATTTTCCTCGTAGAAATATAGTAAGAGATGTTTCGATTAAAGAAGCAATTGACGATTTATCATTTCTTGAAGCAGGGCATAAATCAAAAAAATATAAGAAAAAATGTAATTCTCAATATCAATTACAGAGCAGAGAAGGAAGAACACCTGATATAAATGGAAAAGGTGTAAAAACTAAAGAACTACATAATCATGAGGCATCAAAACATAGTGATCTTGTAATTAAAAGGTTTTCTTTTTTAAATGAAGGTGAGGATTTAGAAACAATTAAACAGAGGCTTAATTCTGACGAATGGAATAAAATAAAAACAAAAAAATTAAGGTGTGAAAGGGTAATAGGGAATATGCCATCTCCCACTATTTTGACATTACCGGACGATCTAGTTCATTATAGCAAAAACCGCATAATGACGGTTAGAGAATTTGCACGAATTCAATCTTTTGATGACAGTTTTGAATTTCTGGGTAAAAGAACCACTGGTGGTAAGCTAAGGAAGACTGATCTGCCTCAATATACTCAAGTGGGTAATGCGGTCCCACCTTTAATGGCAAAAGCTGTTGCTCAAGAAATATTTTTAGCGATTAACAAAACGATAAAATTCTAGAACTTCAGATGAGGGGGGCATCACTATGCCAGAAGATTTTCTAAAATTTAGAATAAGCTCAGCGCTTAAAAATCTTATCGGTAAGGAGCTAATTACTGATCAATATGTTGCTATTTTTGAATTGGTAAAGAATTCTTTTGACGCAAAAGCGAAAAATGTAAAGATAACATTTGAAAACATTTATAATGTTGATAAGGCAAAAATTATTATTGAAGATGACGGAAAAGGAATGAATTATCTTGATCTCATTAATAAATGGTTATTTGTTGCATACTCAGCAAAAAGTGAAGGAACAGAAGATATAGATGATTATGCCGATTTCATGAATGATGAAAGTTATAAGGAAGATTATAGAGATAAAATAATGACTAAAAGGGTTTATGCTGGAGCTAAAGGGGTAGGCAGATTTTCGTGTGATAGATTGGGACAGAAGTTACTATTAATTACAAAAAAAGATGAAGATAATAGTATAATTGAGTGCCTTGATGTTAATTGGAGAGATTTTGAAAACGATTCACATAAGGAATTCATTAATATTCCTGTTAAGCATATGACAATGTCCGATAAGCAATATGATATTAATCATGGAACAATTTTACAAATTTTTGAATTGAGAGATGCTTGGGACAGGGAAAAATTAATGAGACTCAAGAGATCTTTGGAGAAATTGATTAATCCTATAGATCATGGAGATGACTTTAGCATAAGAATTGTTGCAAATGAAGAGGTTTCTAAAGATAATGATGAAAAGCACGATAGAGATAAGGTCAATGGGTTAATAAAAAATACTGTGTTTGAAACACTTGGGATTAAAACCACGCAGATAGTAAGCGAAATATCAGATAATGGTGATACTATTACATCAACATTAAGAGATAGAGGTGCACTTATTTATGAGATAACAGAAAAAAATCCATATAAAACCTTGACTAATATTAAAATCAATTTATTTCAATTAAATCAGGCATCAAAGTATAATTTTAGTTCAAAAATGGGAGTGACGCCGATTAATTATGGTTCGATTTTTGTTTATAAAAATGGATTTCGAATATATCCATATGGTGAAGCGGAAACTGATATTTTTGATATTAATTCTAGGAAGATGCAAGGGTATAATAGATACTTAGGAACGAGAGACTTAATCGGAAGAATAGAGATTGTTGGGAATGAAGAGAGTTTAAAAGAAACCACTAGTAGAGATGGAGGATTTATAAAAAACCCAAGTTACTATCAGCTATCTTCTTTTTTTCTAGATAAAGCATTAAAACGATTAGAAAAGTATATTGGACTAATTAAATGGGGTGAACCCGATCCAGATAATGATAATAAAATAATAGAGCCTAAGGATATTAAAGATGAAATTCTTGATATAATCAGAGGACTTACAAGAGCGTCTGATATTATAAAAGTAGATTATGATAATAACATCATGGAAGTCATTGGCAAAAGGCAAGAACAAAGTGCAGTTCAAATACTAAAAAACTTATCAAAAAGCGCAGAAAAAATTAATGACCCGGCACTAATCAAAGATATTGAGAAGACAAAAAAGCAATTTAGTCAACTTCTAACTGCAAAAAAAGAACTTGAAGTTGAAAATGATAAAAGCAACCTTGAATTACAAAACATAAAACAAGATTTGGAATCAACCGTTAAACAAAATATATTCTTACGAACAATAACAACTACTGATATAAAAGATATTTTTGCTTTACAACATCATATAGATAGATCTTCTGAAAAAATTAATATTCATTTGGATAGCCTCATTTCATTGATTAATTCAGATTCACCAAAGAAACAATTGTTGGACTATGTAAAGAAGATAAGCTTTGAAAATCAAAAAATTGCGACTGTTGCAAAGTTTGTTACAAAAGCGAATTTTAATTTGACTGCGGAAACCATTGAAGATGATTTAGTACAATTTGTTGATCAATATATTGAAAATGTTTATAAGGAATATGATTACTTAAAAATTAATAAGCACATGTTAAATATTGAAATCAAACCCCATAATGATACTTTTGCTATGCGATTCAGACCATTAGAAATAATTTTTGTGTTGGATAATTTATTGAGTAATTGTTATAAAGCACAAGCAAAGAATGTAACTATCACCTGGGCGAAGCATAATAATAATTCTATATCCCTTAGTATTATAGATGATGGAAAGGGGATAGTAGATGGAATTTTAGATAAAATATTTGAGTTTGGTTTTACAACTACAGATGGATCTGGAATCGGTCTATATCACATAAAAGATATTGTTGAAAACAGAATGAAGGGAAAGATCTCAGTAAATAACAAATTAGATAAAGGTGTAGAATTTACAATTGAGGTGGTAAAATGAAATTAAAGTATAATATTCTTTGGTTTGAAGATGATCCGGATATTGTTGATGATCAAATCGGAAAGTCAGTAAGACAATATTTGGAGGAATTGGGATTTGTACCAATTGTAACACACTATGTTAATGGTGATAATTTTGAAGAACTGCCTATTAATGATTATGATTTAATTATTTCTGATTTAAATTTGGGAGGAAATGAAACTGGTGACAAACTGATTAAAAAGATAAGAGATAATAGTATTTTTACAGAAGTTCTTTTGTATTCAGCGACACCTAAGCATATACTTGATGCAATCACAAATAATGGACAAATGATTGAAAGAATTTCTTTTTCAGTAGGCATACGAGAATTACCTATAAAGATAAAAAATGTCATTAACTTAACTATTAAAAAGGTACAAGATGTTAATAATATGAGAGGGTTAGTTATTGCCGAAACAATAGATTTAGAGACTAAATTAGAGGAAATTGTAGATAACTACTTTGAGATTTCATTAAATAGCGAGCTGCAAGATATTAGAAATGAGGCTTTTGTTAATATATGTGATAAAAAAATTGAGAGTAGTCAATCTGCGCTAGACTCTGTAAAAGATATTAGAGATCAAAGCATACATAAATTAATATGCGATGATGTTTTAACAGTATATGATCTATATAGTGCTTTACAAAGCATATTAAAAGCCCATATAAAAGAATTAAATAAAAATATTAATAAATCATCTAATGCTGAACAAAAAAAATTACTTATTGATGAGAAAACAAAAATTCAAAATATTAAAAGCAATTTGACTAACTTCAATACGGAAATAATTTATGTTAGAAATACACTCGCACATGTACAAGAAAAGGTTGGATCTAATGGAGAACCAATATTAGAAAGTATTAATAAAAATGGAAAAACTTTATGCCTCAATGAAGACTGCTGTATTAAATTAAGAAAAGATTTAAATCTTCATGGCAAAAATCTTATTGAGCTACAAAATTATTTTGATTCAATTAGTGTATTTGGTCTTGCTGCCGTAACAAATGAAATGTGTAGTTCATAACTTTATTATTTGTCAATTTTAGTAACAGGTATGTTTATAGTGACAGGCTTAAATATAGTTCACAACTATATTTTATTAATTAATCCTTTATGAGACGATGTTATAGGACTTGGCAGTCTTTTTGGTTCACAACTTTATTATTTTTGTACAAAGCGGTATTTTCGCTTACCCGAATAAATAAGAAGGCTTTTGCGAAATCATATAGGGCAGAAGCCTTCTTTGATTCCGTAAAAAACCATTTGTCATAAGCGGAGTACCTGATTTTGTTGAAAAGCGGGAGGGGCTGGTGTATAATGAAAACCATTAATGGATAAGAGGTCGATTTATGATATTTGAAACACATGCACATTATGAAGACGAAGCATTTGACGAGGATAGAGAAGAGCTATTGGCTAATCTCCCCGGCAAGGGGATAGAATATGTGGTGGATGTCAGCTCCTCCGTGGATTCGGTGGACAAGGTACTTGCATTGGCGGAACGATATCCGTATATTTACGGAGCGGTCGGAATTCATCCGGAAGCTTCCAAGGAGTTGACTGAAGAACGATTTGAATGGTTGAAGCAGAAGGCCAGACATCCGAAGAATGTGGCAATCGGGGAAATCGGACTGGATTATTATTGGGACACTTCGGACAGAGCGACCCAGAAGCTCTGGTTTGAACGGCAGATCGAACTGGCGAGGGAGGGTAACCTTCCGCTGATCATTCACAGCAGGGATGCTGCCAATGACACCTATGAGATGCTGAAGGCTGCGAAGGCAGACAGTATCGGTGCGATCATTCACTGCTTCGGCTATGGAGCGGAGCAGGCAAGACAGTATCTGAACCTGGGCTTTTATCTGGGTATCGGTGGTGTTCTGACCTTTACGAACGGTAAGAAGCTGAAGGAAGTAGTAGAATATGCCCCCTTGGAGGCATTAGTCCTTGAGACGGACTGTCCCTATCTGGCGCCGGTTCCCTTCCGCGGTAAACGGAATGACTCCACGCTGCTTACCTATGTTGCAGAGGAGATTGCACGGATCAAGAAGACGGATTATGACACCGTAGTCAAAATAACCGGCGAGAATGCAAAGCGTTTCTATCGGTTATAAAAGATTTATCAATCGAAAGGCTTCAATAAAATTATTATAGATATGTGAGGAAGAGCATGGCTACACTGGGAAATCCCAAAAACACCATAGAAATTTTGAATAAATATAAATTTATCTTTCAGAAGAAATTCGGGCAGAACTTTCTGATTGACACCCACGTCCTGGATAAGATTGTTCAGGCAGCAGAGATCACAAAGGAGGACTTTGTCCTGGAAATCGGCCCGGGGATCGGAACATTGACCCAGTATCTTTGTGAAAATGCCAGAGAGGTTGTGGCGGTGGAGATTGACAGGATGCTGATTCCGATTCTGGAAGATACCCTATCCGAGTATGATAATGTCACAGTGATTAATCAGGATATCCTGAAGCTGGATCTAAATGCCCTGGTACAGGAGCGCAACGGTGGCAGACCGATCAAGGTGGTGGCGAACCTTCCCTATTACATCACGACACCGATTATCATGGATCTGTTCGAACGGCATCTGCCGCTGAAGAATATCACAGTTATGGTACAGAAGGAGGTAGCGGATCGGATGCAGGCATCTCCCGGCGGGAAGGATTATGGTGCCCTGTCACTGGCGGTACAGTACTATGCCGCACCTTATATTGCCGCAAATGTTCCGCCGAACTGCTTCATGCCCCGTCCCAATGTGGGCTCCGCGGTCATCCGACTGACGCTGCATGGGGATACACCTGTTAAGGTTGCTGACGAACGGCTTTTATTCCGAATGATTCGGGCATCCTTTAATCAGCGGCGGAAGACGTTGGCGAACGGTCTGAACAATTCCCCTGAGCTTTCTTTTAGTAAAGAACAGATCGGACAGGTCTTGTCTTCGCTTCAGCTACCGGAAAACATCCGAGGGGAAGCGCTGACATTGGAACAGTTTGCTGCATTAGCCAATGTTCTGTCCCAAAGCGAATAATTATTGATACAGTAAGAGCCGCAGATTCTGAATGGGAATTTGTGGCTCTCTTTTTTGCTTAAGACAGCAGGTATTATAAAGTACGGCTCACAGCAAAGAACTGAGTTTATAAAAAATAACTAATAATTAAAAATTATAATGAATAAATATAATATATATGATACCATGAGAATAGATTGGAAAGATAATATTAAAGGCTATTAGAGAAACTAATGAGTAATCGAAGGAAATATAATAAAAGGATCGGTTGTATAATTATAAGGTTTCGATTATGATAATAGCGGATAGCTGTAAAACCTAAAAAAGAAAACATAAATTTTTTTTGCCCATTTTTAGAAATACAGCAGGATAACAAAACTTTATATCTTTAAACAATGGCGTTTAATCCTATGAAAGTCGGAAGCTAAGGTAATCCTCAGATTGCCTGCAGCTCCCCGTCTTTTTGGTATGAAACGCTCACCTATGGTGAGCGTTTTGTTTATAGGCAGAAAACCTCCCATTGTGTAATCATTGAGATCAAAATCGGGAGAATTCCCTATGAGAAAAGGAGAATAGATATGAAGAGAAGAGAGGACATCCACAAGGTATTAATTATCGGATCCGGGCCGATTATCATCGGTCAGGCCTGCGAATTCGATTATTCGGGAACACAGGCCTGTAAGGCGCTGAAGAAGCTTGGCTATGAAATTGTATTGGTTAATTCCAACCCGGCTACGATCATGACAGATCCGGGTACGGCAGACGTTACCTATATTGAGCCGTTGAATCTGGAGAGGCTGACGCAGATCATCGAGAAGGAAAGACCCGACGGTCTGCTCCCGAATCTGGGTGGTCAATCCGGATTAAATCTGTGCGCGGAATTGGCATCCGCAGGAGTATTGGAGAAATATAACGTAAAGGTCATCGGGGTGCAGGTGGATGCCATCGAGCGAGGAGAGGACCGAATTGAATTCAAGAAAACCATGAACTCCCTTGGAATAGAGATGGCGAGAAGTGAGGTAGCTTACTCCGTAGAGGAAGCCCTGGCGATAGCAGAGGATCTTGGTTATCCTGTTGTTATCCGACCCGCATACACCATGGGTGGAGCAGGAGGCGGACTGGTCTATAACATAGAGGAATTAAAAACGATAGTAGCCCGCGGGTTGCAGGCAAGTCTTGTCGGCCAGGTTCTGGTGGAAGAATCGGTACTCGGTTGGGAAGAGCTTGAGCTTGAAGTAGTCAGAGATTCGAAGGGGAAGATGATTACGGTCTGCTTTATCGAGAATATCGATCCCATGGGAGTACATACCGGTGACTCCTTCTGCGCTGCGCCGATGCTGACCATCTCAGGTGAGGTTCAGAAGGAACTTCAAAGGCAGGCATATAAGATTGTAGATGCGATTCAGGTCATCGGCGGTACCAATGTACAGTTTGCCCATGATCCGAAAACCGGGCGGATCGTGGTAATAGAGATTAACCCAAGAACCTCAAGATCCTCTGCTTTGGCATCCAAAGCAACCGGATTTCCGATCGCACTTGTCTCAGCGATGCTTGCTTCAGGGCTGGATCTATGCGATATTCCCTGCGGTAAATACGGCACCCTGGATCGCTATGTTCCGGATGGGGATTACGTTGTAATTAAGTTCGCCCGTTGGGCATTTGAGAAATTCAAAGGGGCTGAGGATAAGCTCGGAACACAAATGAAGGCGGTTGGTGAGGTCATGAGCATAGGAAAGACCTATAAGGAAGCCTTCCAGAAGGCCATCAGAAGTCTCGAAACCGGACGTTATGGGCTGGGTTACGCAAAGGATTTTGCAGACAGAACGAAGGAAGAGCTTGTGAATATGCTCCACATACCGACCAGTGAGCGCCAGTTTATCCTATATGAGGCGTTGAGAAAAGGTGCATCTGTCGATGAACTATATGAGTTAACAAAAATCAAACATTATTTTATAGAGCAGATGAAGGAGCTTGTAGAGGAAGAAGAAGCTCTGAAGGCATATCAGGGAACGGTTCCTCCGGTACCGGTATTAAAGAGTGCCAAATTAAACGGATTTTCAGATAAATATCTGGGTAAGGTTCTAAAGCTTCCGGAGGAGGAGATAAGGGAAGCAAGATACCAGGCCGGAATCAGAGAAGCCTGGGAGGGGGTACATGTCAGCGGAACCGCAAATGCGGCTTATTATTACTCCACCTATCATTTGGATCAGGATAGGTCACCGAATTCCGAGAAGCCTAAGGTTATGATCCTGGGCGGTGGTCCGAACCGAATCGGTCAGGGTATCGAGTTCGATTACTGCTGTGTTCATGCTGCATTTGCCCTTAAGGAACAGGGTTTTGAGACAATCATCGTCAATTGTAATCCGGAGACCGTATCTACGGATTACGATACCTCCGATAAGCTGTATTTTGAGCCACTTACTCTGGAGGATGTATTAAGCATCTATGAGAAGGAGAAGCCAATCGGTGTGATTGCCCAATTCGGCGGACAGACACCTCTGAATCTGGCTGCAGAGTTAAAGAAATACAGGGTCAATATTCTCGGAACGACACCCGAGACCATCGACCTCGCAGAGGACAGAGACCGCTTCCGTGAGAGGATGGAGAAGCTGAATATTCCGATGCCGGAATCCGGTATGGCGGTAAATGTGGAAGAGGCACTGGCTATCGCGAGCAGAATAGGATATCCTGTGATGGTTCGCCCTTCTTATGTGCTGGGCGGGCGAGGCATGGAAATCGTCCATGATGATGAAAGCCTTAAGATTTATATGAAGGCAGCAGTAGGGGTTACTCCGGACAGACCGATTCTGATTGACCGCTTTCTAAATAACGCGCTGGAATGTGAAGCGGATGCCATCAGCGATGGTACGGATGCCTTCGTACCCGCGGTCATGGAGCATATCGAGCTTGCCGGAATACACTCAGGGGATTCTGCCTGCGTCATTCCTTCCTTGAATATTTCAGAAGAGAACTTAAAGACAATTAAGGATTATACCATTAAGATAGCGAAGGAACTTGGGGTCTGCGGACTGATGAACATGCAGTATGCCATAGAGAACGGTATCGTATATGTACTGGAAGCCAATCCGAGGGCCTCCCGGACGGTTCCGCTGGTATCTAAGGTATGCAATATCCAGATGGTGAAGCTGGCAACTCAGATCATTACCTCCGGACTGACCGGTAAGCCGTCTCCGGTGCCGGAGCTGAAGGAGAGCCGCTTTACCCATTACGGAGTGAAGGAAGCAGTCTTCCCCTTCAATATGTTCCCGGAGGTAGATCCGCTGCTCGGACCGGAAATGCGTTCTACCGGCGAGGTACTGGGATTGGCAGAAGACTTTGGAGAAGCCTTTTATAAGGCACAGGAGGCAACCAAGACCAAGCTTCCCGAGAGCGGTACGGTATTGATCAGCGTAAATGACAGGGACAAAGCGGAGCTGATTCCGGTAGCAAAGGGCTTTGCGGAATGCGGCTTTCAGATATTGGCCACGGGAAGGACCTATGAATTAATTTCCGCGAACGGTATTCCGGCGGAGAAGATATTTAAGCTGTATCAGGGCAGACCGAATATTCTGGATGCGGTAACGAATAAGCAGATCGATATTATTGTTAATACTCCGAACGACAAGAAGGGGGCAGCGGACGACAGCTATATCAGAAAAGCGGCGATCAAAGGGAAGATCCCTTATGTAACCACAATGGCTGCTGCGAAAGCAACGATTGCAGGAATCAAAGCGGTCAAGGACAGCCCTGTAGGCGTTAAGTCCCTGCAGGAATTCCATAAGGGAATCATTTCCTAAAGATTTTTGATAAAAATACGGATATATAAAAAGGTGCTGGTAATCAGCACCTTTTTCAGTTAAACTAGTTTTAAGTAATATGAATGATATGTCGAGGAGATGCAATATTATGAAGGTAAGAATGGAAAAAAAGAGAATAATACAAGTTCTGATTCGGGTACTAATCTTAACCTATCTTTTTTTATTATTGCCCATACAGGGAATAACAGAAGTTCTGGCACAGAAAACATCTTCGGAAAAGATTTCTATCCTACCACTGCATAATGGGGAGGATTTCGCCTGCTATCTCTTCGTAAAACCGAAGGATTCCATGAACGTGAACCTATCCTTTCTTTCTGAATATCAACTGCAGAAGGATTTATTAGTGAAATACGATCTGATATTGCCAGAGGTATTCACAGACTACTTTCAAAAGCAGGACAGCGGTTTGCGTATTAGTGTTTATGTGAATATACTAACGGAAGAAGGTAAAGAAGAGGAAAATACCAACCCAGTGAATTACATGATTCAACAAAAGAATAATAAGCTATTCCTCATCTGTGAGGCTGATGGTACTATGCAAGAGCTGAAAAAGAGCGATAATTACTATAAAGCAGTGATAGAGTATACGGCCGGTTCCGTTGCCCAACAGGGAAAAACCATACAGAAACTTAGTGTGAACAATCACATCGAAGCCATCAACAGCAAATATAATAAAACCATATACTTTGATAATCTTAATATTGTCTCTGGAAATCATCAACTCATTTCCTACGATTTTAATAAGCGTTTTGGGAAACGCGGAGCGGAGAATATGGTAGCCGGTCTTGGCTATGAATCAGGAACGGGTACCTGTCAGATGCTTTGGGGACAGTTAAAGAAGATGGGGGAGGAAGAAAAAGCGAATGTTATTCGTGCCAATGTTGTATTTGACGGAACATCGAACGAAGCGAATTCCCAGAAGTATATGAAGGACTTCCTGAAGTATGAGTTGCATAATAAGGGTAATGATTGGAGAAATTTTACCAGTCTGACCTTAGCGTTTTCCGATGACTTTACTTTACCGAGGGAAGTAATCATCGGTGGAGATGTCATTATTCCGAAAGCTGCGGTGGAAGGATTCCTTAAGGATAATGCACATATTGACATTGGGATGTCCCTTGTCTGTGATGATACAGAGGAGGATAGTCCTTCAGCGAACGCTTATATTAAGAAATATGGGAAAGATGAAATCTGTGTCTGTCAGGAGGGGGGGAAGTTTTTTCGGCTTGGGAAATCCTCAGAAAATGACAATGTTATAATTAAAGAATATAAAGACAGTTATTTGATCCGACTGAAGGGGACCGTAAAATGTAATGAAAAAAATGCAAAGAAGCTTTGGATTAAAACAAAAATATCAGCCGAGCTATGTAAATTTAATGGATACCTTTATTTTGACAACCTGTATGTCGTAGACGGGAAAAAAGATATTATAAGGTATGATGTAGATAAGGGCATCTACCCTGACAATCTGAGTGAACTTTACTCCCCTGGAACGAACGGTTTTTATAACTTCATTTTTGACAAAACGCTAGGTTATTACCACGTAGGCTTCGATACAATACGCTTACCTTAACTGTTTATACCGTCATAATCTTTCTGCCCTCAGAATATAATAAATAGAATGGATGAAACAAGCCGATGGATCTTGGAAGGCAGGGGATGGATATGACGGACTATAAGCGGATGGTTTCTTATATGTATCAATATGAGAACGGAGTCAAGAAAAAGAATGTAGGCTTTGCCAGAATCGAAATAAAGGACGGACAATGCAGATTTACTTTACATATGCAGTTGCTTGGACAGCTCGATAGTATCTTTCCGACTTATTTAATTCAACGTACCGCAGAAGGCATGGAGCTTATTTATCTGGGAGATTCTGTTCTCAAAAGTCAGATGATGGATAGCAAATTATCAGCCAGAGAAGGAAATATCATGGATTCGGGGCATTCATTTTCGGAGATGGGCGGGATGCTCCTCTTTTTGAATGACAGTATATTTTTTGCTACTGAATGGGATGATAAACCGATCCTTCAAAAAGAAGTTCTCGAGGCAATGAAACCGAAGGAGAAGAAGGAGCCCGAGGTGACATTGGAAGAGGAACTTCTGATTCCAAAATACAAACTGCCGAGAGGCTATAAGATCATTGAGAGAATGCAGGGAGAGAAAAAGGTTGTTGAGGTAATGGCATCGGTCCCCGAGGCTGCGGCAGAAGAAACCATAAGCAGAGAAGAGAGGGAGCTTACGGAGGCCATGTTTCAGACTGCGAGCCCGGAGGAAAACCAGGTTTATTCCGAACTTGATATAGAGGAAAAGGTGTCAGAGAGTGGGAATAAATCCTACGAGGCTGAACTGCTCTATGTCTATGGTGCACAAGGAGAGAACAATTCCCTCTCAGAAGCGGAAGCCTATCAGAAAATGATAGAAGAGGCCTCCTTGAATGATGACGCCGGCAAAGAAGCAGAGGAAGAGACACCCGGAGTGTGGGAAGCACAGGCAGCAGAGCTGAAGGAGGAACAGGACCCTTCTATCATCAGGGAGATCTTTGAGAATAATCCGCGTATTTATCCCTTCGAGGATAATGAAATTCTGATCTGTGCAAAAATAGAACCTAAGGATATCGGGCTGCTGCCGAAGGAGCTGTGGGCATTAAGCAATAACAGCTTTTTAATGCACGGCTATTACTGTTATCACCATTTGATCCTTGCGAAGCTGAAGGATCGATATGGCTGTCGTTTTATACTCGGAGTGCCGGGAATTTATCATAATCGTGAGCGATTTATGGCAAAGATGTTCGGCTTTGATAGCTTTAAGCCGATCCGGAAGAGGGAACTCAGACAGGGAGACTTTGGTTATTGGTATCTGCCAATCTCTCTTTCCTGAAATAAATCATAATAAAAAAGGCTGCCGGGAGCAGCCTTATTCTATGAAAAATGGATTAATAAGTGCATAGTGCATATGATCGGACCAGGATCCGTTAATTTTGGCATAAGCTCTGGAGGTACCTTCATATACGAAGCCCAGACGTTCTGCCAACTTCAGGGAAGCGACGTTATCCGGCATGATGAAGGCGTCCACCCGATGCATATGATACTCATTGAAAAGAATATCAAGGCATTTGCTTACACTTTCCGCAGCATAACCTTGGTGCTGATGCGACCGGCTGAATTTATATCCGAGGCTGCAGCTGTGGTAGGGCTCACGGAGAAGATTCTGACAGCAGATCGAGCCTATAATTTCCTCCGGGTGATCCTTTGGAAAGACCCAATAGCGGAGCAGTTTACTGTCTGCGATCAGGTTATATTCTGCGGTCAGTAGGGTTCGATGATAGGAAAGGGTATAAAAATTATTGCTCCGCTTCGGTTCCCAGGGTTCGAAATACTCCGCATTGTCTTCATAAAAGGAGAGAACTTTAGGAGCCGCTTCCTTATTCAGAACCCTTAGCAAAAGTCGCTCGGTTTCATAGGCCTTGATCATATGGGATCCTCACTTTCTTTCAATCCGTGCCGCGCAGAAGGACCGGCTCTATGTATGCAGTCAGCAGGGTTCGGAATTCATCCAGAACCTCCTTCGGATATGCATGGTAGCCAGGGAAAAGAATGTCTTCGGAATCCCGGTAGGACTGCAGGTAATAAGCTTGCGCACCCTTAAGCCATTGACCGATTGCAACCATATCCTGCCGGGTATGCAGCTCCTTTACAATGGTAGTCCGGAACTCATATTCCACGGGAGAGGTCTTTAGGTAAGCTACACTTTCCTCAACCAAGGTCAAGAGGTTTTCCGAGGCTCCCGAGGTTTTTGCATAGTGTTCCCGAGAATTTTTAATATCCATGGCGACATAGTCAACCAGATGATCTTTGACTAGCTGCTTCAGCATGACCGGATTTGTACCATTGGTATCCAGCTTTACCAGATATCCGAGACTTTTTATCTTTGCGATCAGTTCGGGCAGATCAGAATACAGGGTTGGTTCTCCACCGGAGATGCAGACTCCCTCGAGGATATTCCTTCGCTTGTTCAGATAAGCAAAGAGCTCTTCCTCCGGGATTACAGGCTGGGAGCCCGGATCCGTCACCAGGGAAGCGTTCTGACAGAAGGGACATCGCATATTACAGCCGCCAAGGAAGACCAGCGCAGCAAGATGCTTTGGATAGTCGAGCAGAGTTGTTTTATTTAAGCCGTGGATCTGCATATTGTCACCTCATTTGCAGTATGTTATTATAATGTTTACTATATCAGATAACAGTGGACTAGTCCAGATGCAAAGGAACAGAGGATATGAACGAAAAATATATGCGGGAAGCCTTAAAAGAGGCAAAAAAAGCTTTAAAGCTGGGAGAAGTGCCGATCGGCTGCGTCATCGTTTATCAGGATAAAATCATTGGCAGAGGTTATAATAAACGTAATACAAAGAAAACGACACTTGCTCATGCGGAACTGGTTGCCATTGAGAAAGCCAGTAAGGCAATGGATGACTGGAGGCTGGAGGATTGTGTCATGTATGTTACCCTGGAGCCTTGTCAGATGTGCTCCGGTGCAATCGTTCAAGCCAGAATTAAAAAGGTAGTGGTAGGAACGATGAATCCGAAGGCAGGCTGTGCCGGTTCGATCCTGAATCTGCTTCAGATGAAGGAATTCAATCATCAGGTGGAGCTGGAGACGGGTGTGCTGGAGAAGGAATGTACTGATGTCCTGCAGACCTTTTTTCAGGAGCTGCGCGTCAGAAACAAACAAGAAAAACAAAGCCGTCAGGATCAGACAGACTTGTAGGTTTTTATAGAGAAATGATCAAGAGGAAAGGTAAAGTTCGGCATGGAAAAAGGAAAAGCTTGAGGGTTGACATTCCTTCTCCGATGCCGTATACTTGGCATACAGCTCGTTTTTGGAGCGAATTATTTTTGTCATAAGATTTCCGTGCAGCCGGGGAGATAGCGGTGCCCTGTACCTGCAATCCGCTACAGCAGGGGTGATGTTCTGCCCCGGGTGACCTACTGTA
>JAEZLY010000292.1 GCA_023414985.1 Bacillota bacterium
GTGGTAGGGAAATCCTTCGTAACTACACCGTCAATCTCGTAACCGACACAGACAGGAAGTGTATCAAGATATCCCAGTACATCCAATACGGTAAGTGCTACTTCCGTTGCTCCCTGCATTCTGCAGCCGTAGCGGGAAGCAACCGCATCAAACCATCCCATACGTCTCGGTCTTCCTGTGGTTGCACCGTACTCACCACCGTCACCACCGCGTCGTCTAAGCTCATCTGCTTCCTCACCAAAGATTTCGCTTACAAATTCACCTGCACCGACAGCTGAGGAATATGCCTTTACTACGGTTATGATATTTTTAATCTCATAAGGCGGGATACCCGCACCGATTGCACCGTATGCCGCCAATGTGGAAGAAGAGGTTACCATCGGATAGATACCGAAATCGGGATCCTTTAACGCTCCTAACTGACCTTCCAGCAATAAATTCTTTCCTGCTTTGATTGCTTCGTGCAGGTATGCTGCCACATCACATACGTAAGGTTCCACCATAGCTCTGTATTCCATTAAGGTTGCGAACAATTCCTCCGGCTTCATGGTCGGCTTATGATACATATGCTCCAGAAGGATATTCTTCATTTCGCATACTCTGTCAACCTTTTCCTTCAGGGCTTCCTCATCAAAAAGCTCCGATACCTGGAAGCCGATCTTTGCATATTTATCTGAATAGAAAGGAGCAATTCCTGACTTAGTGGAACCGAAGGATTTTCCTCCCAGACGTTCCTCCTCATACTGGTCAAATAAGATATGGTAAGGCATCATAATCTGCGCTCTGTCAGATACGAGAATCTTCGGAGCAGGAACTCCACGATCCACTAAGGACTGAACTTCCTTTACAAGGTAAGGGATATTCAGGGCAACACCATTCCCTATGATGCTGGTGGTGTGTTTATAGAAGACACCCGACGGCAGCAGATGAAGTGCAAACTTACCGTATTCGTTGATGATGGTATGGCCCGCGTTGCTGCCACCCTGATAACGGATTACGATGTCCGCTTCCTGTCCGAGCATATCTGTGATTTTACCTTTTCCTTCGTCGCCCCAATTGGCGCCTACGATTGCTTTTACCATAGTTAACTCCTCCTTGGCTTATTATTACCAAAATCCTTTCTAAGTATAAGTCAGGCATTCACATAAGTAAAATCAATATTAATTATGTTAAGCATAAGATTAGGTTATGTTCAAAGCAGAGCTATTTCCTGGTTGTCGATTTCTAGAGCATTTTCAAAGGACTTTGGGCCTCAGTCAGTGTTCTGACGACATACTCCGCCGCTTCCTGAATGAAATCCATGATTCTCTGATAACTGATATAAAGCGGCTGCAACGTCTCCTGTTCTTCGACGAAGTGTCGTTTCATCATCCAGTCCATACAATCTCCCATCTCCTGCTCACTGATATAATGCTCAACGGGGCGAATGGAAACCTGCAAAAGCTTCTCCTTTACTTTCTCGATCTCTTCATAGTTCTTGATCAGCAGCAGATCATTACGGTTCATGTCCCCGACAATATATTCAAAAAACCGCCTGTCTGACTGGGCTATTCCCTGATCCATCATCACCTCACAGAATTCCTTCCTGACTGTCAGCATAAACAGTTCATCCGTCAGAATATGAGCCGCATAACCCAGATAAAGATCAAAAAGACCGTCGGTACGGTCTTTATTCTGCTCTATAAAATCAGCCAAACGTTTCAGAAAAAGCTCCCTGTTCTCCGGTAACCCGAAGTCTGAATCAGGAATATCATCCCGAAAATGAGTATGCTTCTTAAAAGCTCTGATATAGCCTTCTCTGGCATGGATCGCATCAGGAGCCAGATTACCGAGATAGAATAAGCTTTCGTCCCGGATTGCTCCCGGATGAAGCTTTTTAATGACTTCCCTGGCAATCACCATATGAGTTATCACACCGGCCATGACTTACCTCCTATATCACTCTTTTACTGCTTACCGGTACTTCCGTGACCACCCCGGTCGGCATTTTCCAGCTCCGCAACCTCAGTAAATTCAATTCTGGGCTGATGTTCCGTAATCCGGAACTGGCAGATGCGGTCATTTACATGAATTACTGTATCTCGCATGGCAAGAGCAGGAAAGAACCACTGGTCGTTATTCCCGCAATAGCTCTCATCCACGATTCCCATGGAATTCGTCTGCAGGATTCCGAAATTCTTAAAGGTACTGCTTCGCGGAACAATATGTGCCTCATAACCCTTCGGCAGCTCCATCGCAATCCCCAACGAAATCAGCTTAAATTCACCAGCCTTCAGTGTTACCTCCTCAGCAGCTCTTAAATCAACCCAATCAGATTTATTCTCTATATACTGAAGCTTCTCTATCTGAGTATTAAAATACTTTATCTTAATTTCCGGCATTCCATTCTCCTTACCCTTTACTGTGTATTCCGGTTCCACCCAGCATGGCGAGCAATTCCTTTGCCGCCGTGGATATCGGATTATTATTTCCTGTAATAATACAAAAATACCTCCTGGGAAATTCCTTTCTGAAGGTTAATTCAAAAAGCTCCCCGGAAGCAATGGCCTCCTTCGCAAACTCTCTGACCACACAGCCCACGCCCAGATTGCGTCCGGCAAATTTTACGATGATATCACTCATCGCCAATTCAAATTCCGGTGTCAGAACCACCCCATTCGATTCCAGAAACTCATCAACAAAGCGTCTGGTACTGGTGTTATGTTCCAGGCAGATAATCGGCAGCTCTTCCAATGCCTTGTAATCCAGGACCTTATCCTTCAGATAAGTGAAGCGGTTGCCGGCTACAAAGGTATCCTGGATCTCCTTCACTCGCACTGCTTCTATCTCGGGCTTTGCTTCAAAGGGTTCACTGACGATACCGAAGTCGATCCTTCCGGCATACAGATATTCCAAGGTCTCCGGAGTGGGGGCATTGGTTACGGTCACCTTAATTCCGGGAAATTTCTCATGGAATTGTTCAAGGAATGGCAGTAGATAGAATTGTAACGTCATATCACTGGCGCCGATCCTGATTTCTCCGTTCTCCAAATCCAGCATCTTTCGGAACTTTTCTTCTCCCAACAGGATATATTCATATCCTCTCCGAACATAACCAAACAGTACTTCCCCTTCCGGAGTAAGCCTGATGCCCTTCGGAATTCTGACAAAAAGTTTACTTCCAAGGCTATTCTCTAATAGCTTCATAGCCTGGCTGACCGCAGGCTGGGAGATACAAAGCTCTTCTCCTGCCTGCGTAAAGCTGCCGGCTTTCGCCACATGGTAAAATATTCGATAATATTCCAGAT
>JAEZLY010000240.1 GCA_023414985.1 Bacillota bacterium
CTGAACATCAGCAGCGGCTTCAATAACCATATTGTTGCTTATGGCATCCTGATTGCAACGATTATTATCCTTCCCGCCTCAGTAATCTATATGTTCTGTATCGCGGATTTTCCTCCGCTTGTCATAAAAATTCATATCATCATCTTAGGGGTGCTTGCCATAGCTGCCCTGATTTCACTGTTTCTTTCCTATTCTCCTGCTTTCATAGACCGGTTCTGGGGAGAATCCATAAGCTATGCCAATTTAAAGAAGAATACTATGGACAAGGTTTATCAATACCAATTGATCTGCGGATTGATTTTTATCAGCGGCTGTCTAACCTGGTCAAGGAAGGAACGCCTAAAAAGAATCAAAGCTCAGATCAAGTTTTTATATCTATATGCGGCACTGGTGGTTTTTGCTTACACAGTCAGTATTCTGATTCCTGCAATATTTAAAGTTTCCTCCAATCCTTTGGGGTCAATCTACATGTTTGCGGGCTTTGTCGCACTTACCTATTACTCTAATAAGACCAGAGCCTTCAGCTTTTCCATGGAAAGTATCTCAGATGATATCATGAAGAATGTCGTCATGCCCCTGATCGTACTGGATGGAGACGGAGAGCTGATCATTGCCAACAAAGCAGCTACTTGTTTATTCGGATTGTCGGTAGAGGAACTGAAAAAGGTTACTTACCAATCGCTTTTTACCGAGGAAAGCATGAGAAATTACCATGCGACAGAGGATCCTTGCTTTGCTGAGGAAGGAGAAGGGAACCTGGTAATTAAGAATGGTAATATTCCGGTAAAGGTTACTTCGACAGTCATGAGGGATGAATACAATGATATCTTGTATTCGCTAAGCTATTTTACCGATTTCTCCAAGGAACAGGAGCTGATGGATAAGCTGGAGGAAAGCAGACTGGAGGCTGAGAATGCCAACAAAGCGAAGGGTGATTTTCTCGCCAACATGAGTCACGAGATCAGAACTCCAATCAATGCAGTTCTGGGTCTGGATGAGATGATCATCAGAGAATGTAAGGACGAGGATATCAGAACCTATGCCTTTGACATTAAGAGTGCAGGAAAGACCCTATTGGGACTGGTGAATGATGTACTGGATTTCTCCAAGATCGAGTCCAATAAGATGGAGATTATTCCTGTTGAATATGAGTTAAGCTCCGTAATCAATGATCTGCTTAATATGATTACAGTTAAAACTGCCGAAAAGAAATTATTTTTTGATATTGATGTGGAAGAAAAAATACCGCATCTTCTATACGGAGATGAAATCAGAATCAAACAGGTTATCCTGAATATTCTGACCAATGCGGTAAAGTATACGGAAAAAGGAAGCGTATCTCTGGCTTTTGGCTATGAAGCTGCCAGTGACAATGAAATTGAATTGATTGTTAAGGTGAAGGATACTGGCATCGGCATCCGGAAGGAAGATATGCAGGCACTCTTTTCACCCTTTGAGCGAATTGATGAAAAGAGAAATCGGACCGTTGAAGGCACCGGACTGGGAATGAGTATTACGACACAGCTGCTGATCATGATGGGCAGCGAGCTTGAGGTGGAAAGCGCATATGGAGAAGGCTCCGAATTTTCCTTCCGTCTGAAGCAGAAGGTAATCGACTGGAAGGAGATCGGTAACTTTGCCAAGATGTATAACAGAATCAGGGAAGAAGGAGAAAAATACAGGGAAAGCTTCCGTGCACCCGAGGCTAAGCTTCTCGTGGTTGATGATACTGCAATGAATCTGACAGTGATCAAGGGACTGCTCAAAAGAACACAACTTCAAATTGATACGGCAGGCAGCGGTAAGGAATGTCTGGATAAGATTACGCTGAAGAAATATGACATCATATTCCTGGATCAGAGAATGCCGGAGATGGACGGAATTGAGACCTTTCATTACATAAAACAGCTGACAGATAACTTAAACACGGATACGCCGGTCATTGCGCTAACAGCAAATGCCGTCTCGGGAGCACGTGAGATGTTCCTTAGGGAAGGCTTCTCGGATTATTTGTCCAAGCCGGTGGATGCCGTCAAGCTTGAGAGGTTGATTAAGAAATATCTGCCCCCTGAACTCGTATTGAAGGCAGAGACTTTGGATTCTGAACAGGAGGCAACGGTTGCCGGGAACGTAGTCGGGCAGAGTTTAAGGGAGATAGAGGGCATTGATATCCCGATGGGCATTCAAGCCTGCGGTTCAGAGGAAACCTTTCGTCAGGTGCTGAAGGAGTTCTTTGAGACGATTGAGGGCAGGGCCGATATGATTGAAGATTACTTAAGAAAAGCAGATACCCGTAATTATACCATTCAGGTACATGCCTTAAAAAGCTCGGCAAGATTAATTGGGGCGCTAAAACTGTCTGAGGAAGCCAAATATTTGGAAGAATGCGGTAACAGAGAAGATATCGAGACGATCACCCAAAGAACAGGGGTGCTGGTTTCGCAATATCGAGGATATAGATCAAGGCTGGAACCGCTGTTTACGGAAGAAGACACGGAGGAACGACCGGTGATTGAAGACAAAGCATGGAAGGAAGCGTTGTCCGCACTAAGTGAATTCGTGGAGGCATTTGATTTTGACAGTGCAGATTCTGTGATGCAGATGCTGAATCATTATAGAATTCCGGTTCAGAACCGGAAGGTATACGAAAGACTAAAATCTCTGCTGGCAGAGGTGGCAAGAGATGATATTATGGAATTGATTAATACAATACAATAGGGGGAGAAATAATGGAAAAGAGAGTATTATTAGTTGGAGAACCTTCTTCATTTATCGTAAATGCAATTCAGACAAACTTGAAGGACAGTGGTTATGAAATTCTATGTGAAAAGCCTGATGTGAATGCAATCAGTAAGATAACCGATAAACCGCCGATCCTGCTGCTATATCTGGAGGACGATGCAGAGAAATACAGTGATGTCTGGATCTATATCAGGGATATCTGTGTGGAAGAGGAAAAGCTTCTCTATCTGATTGGTTATCAGGAGGGGGTTGAGAAGGTCACAAAAATTATATCGGAGGCTATGATCCGCGGAACCTTCGGAAGACCCTTGAACATTAAGGTTCTTGTAGAGCATTTGGAGGATACAGTACAAAAGATTGATAAGGAACCAAAAAAGAAGCACATCCTTATCGTGGATGATTCAGGTCAGATGCTGCGTGCGGTAAAATCCTGGTTATCGGATAAATACCAGGTATCCATGGCGAATTCCGGGATGAATGCGATAACCTTTCTGGCAAATAACAAACCGGACTTGATTTTACTGGATTATGAGATGCCTGTCTGCCCGGGACCGCAGATCATGGAAATGATTCGGTCAGAGTCTTCAACAAGCAATATCCCGATTATCTTTCTGACAAGCAAGGGAGATAAGGAAAGTGTCATGAAGGTAATGAATCTGAAACCGGAAGGATATCTGCTTAAGACCATGTCACCGGCGAAAATTGTGAATACGATCGATCAATTCTTTGAAACAAAAAAGGCGGAAGCGGTTCAGAATTTATCAAAATAGTTTCAAACGAAAGGGATGTCAGAACACATTTATGGATCCTGCTTTCCTGCGACATTGATGAATTGATTGGTCCTACCCATCTGATAAGCAAGCTTTATCATATCCTGTTCCTCAGAGCTTAACTCTCTGGCAAACATTTTTTCGAATTGCTGAAGCAGTCTTTCAAAATCGATCACCTTTTTTGGTTGCCTTGACTTATAAGGAGCAGGAGAAGCTACAGGATTGTATATCTTTGGTGTTATCTTGGGATTCATTATTCTTTTGAATATTTCCGCAGTATAGAGAGCATCATTCAGAGCATTATGGAATGGATATGGGGTTGTTATATTCAGGCTTTCAACAGCGGAGGAAAGACTTAATAACTTTTTTTGTGGAAGGTTTAAATGACTGGAAGTATAAGGCTGAAGATTAATGAAAAGTTCAGGCAGGGACTTCCTGTTTAGATTATGAAATTCTGTATTTCGATACAATTCCTTCATATCTGACATACCCCAGACACAAAAAACAGAAGTCCGCTCACAGATAAATTCTATAAAATCCTGATAGACTTCCTGAAAAGGTCTCGCAAACTGTAATTGGTCTGTTGTGATACCGGTCAAGTCGGTGATCAAAGGACTTACCTGAAGATAAATTGTGGATTTAATATGGCGATTAAAAACTGCAACTGTATGAAAACCTTCATCTATTTTCACAGCGCCGATTTGAATGATTTCATAGGGACATTGGCTTGCCCTCTCTGCAGGTAAACTCAGGGAATGAAAGTCCTGATTAAATTCCAAATCAAATATGATATAATACATCCATGGACTCCTAAAACGTATACTTTCATTTAGTTTATACGGATTTATGATTTTTAGACAGAGGCTGTTGCAAATGAAAGCGACAGCCTTTTCCTTTTGATTTATGGAAAATACCTCAACAATAACATCCCTCTATGATAACATTCTTAGACTTTAAAATAATTATTATTGATACTTTATTTCCTGGACAGGATATTGACTTATCAACATATAGTTAGTATACTAATTAAATGGCGCGGATACTTGAAATGACTGTTGAGGTGATTATATGCTGGAGGATAAGGAGATAGGCTTCATACTGCATAAAGCGGATATGGCTGCTAAATATGATTTTAATAATGAGCTGATGAGGTTCGGAATTACTCCGGGGCAGCTGACTGTACTAAATGAAATCAACAAACATAGCGGAAATACTCAGGATCCGGGACTGGCACCTGCCTGTATCGCAGATCGGATCGGCTGTGACAGACCGACGACCACCGGTATCATAGATCGTCTTGAACTGCAGGGATGGGTTGTCAGAATGCAGAATCAGGAGGATAAAAGATCCTGTATTATATGTCTTACGGAAAAAGCAAAGAATAATCTTGATGAGCTTAATCATATCAGTGCAGTGCATCAAAGCAGGATACTGAAGGATTTTACAGAGGAAGAAGCAGTATTATTCAGAAATCTTTTAATTCGGGTAATCAATCAATTTACGAGTTAGATTAATGACTGGTATAGTATTCGTGAGTCTTTAACAGGAAAGAAGAACAGGAGTGAACAAATGGATAGATCAAAGCAATTAGGTGAAATGAAAATAATAAAGTTGATATTTAAATTCTCAATTCCGGCGATTATCGGTATGCTGGTAAATGCGTTATATAATGTTGTAGACCGTATTTTCATAGGACAGGGTGTTGGTTCCTTGGGAATCGGCGCAACAACGATAGCTTTTCCGGTGATGCTGATCATGATGGCATTTTCCATGCTGATCGGTGTGGGAGCGAATTCCCTGGTTTCCATACGACTTGGGCAGAATAGAAGAGAGGAAGCAGAGGGTATCTTCGGTAATGCCTTCGTTCTGTTAATTCTCAGTTCCCTTCTCCTATCAATAATCGGATTGGTAATTCTGGAGCCGTTCCTGAGATTCCTGGGTGCAAGCGAGCAGATGCTGCCCTATGCAAAGGATTACCTGCAGATTATTTTGATCGGCGGTGTATTCCAGTCCGTCGGAATGGGTATGAATAATTTCATTCGGTCCGAGGGTAATCCGAAGATTGCAATGTACACCATGCTGATCGGAGCAGCTATCAATACAGTATTAGATCCTGTATTCATCTTTATCTTCCATTGGGGGATGAAGGGTGCTGCAATCGCAACCATTTTAGCACAGGCAGTATCCGCCCTTTGGGTAATCCTGTATTTCTTCAGAGCAAGCAGCCTGCTGAAAATCAACAGGAAATCGATGAGGCTGAGAATTGGCTATATCTTCAATATCTTCGCACTGGGTGCAGCTCCCTTTGCCATGCAGCTTGCTGCCAGTGTACTGAACTGGATTATGAACAAGGGTCTGGGAACCTACGGAGGAGATGTTGCTATTTCAGGTATGGGGATTGTCAACAGTATCACAACCCTGATGATCATGCCTCTTTTCGGCATTAATCAGGGGGTTCAGCCGATCATCGGTTATAATTACGGCGCTGCAAAATATGACAGGGTAAAGGAAGCCTATAAACTGGCGGTCATTTTCGCTACGACCATCGTCGTGATCGGATGGATCATCACCAGATTATTTCCGGCACAGCTGGTTTACCTTTTCAATCGCAAGGACCAAGAGCTGGTCACTTTCGGTACCTTTGCTATCCGGAGATTTTTGATGTTCCTGCCAATCATCGGATTTCAGATCATCTCCTCAAATTATTTTCAGGCAGTCGGGAAGCCGATGCACTCTGCATTGCTTGGCCTATCGAGACAGGTTCTGATCTTAATTCCTGCACTTTTGATTCTGCCTCTGTTCTTCGGACTGAACGGTATTATATCGGCAGGACCGCTGTCGGATATCTTATCCGCCCTCATTACAGGAACCTTTATCATCATTGAGATGAGAAAGCTGGATTCCCAGCATGCGGCAGAACAGTTAGGTAACGACCAGGATGTGGTCCAGTAATCGATAAAAATTCAAGGTATACCATCAAAACCTCTGACTATGTCAGAGGTTTTTTTCTTATACAGCTAAGGCAAAGAAGCAGGGAATAAAATAAAATAACTGGAATATTATTATACTAGGACAAGTATCTAATCCATGTTTACACATTAAAATCGTCTTCTTACTGCATACTCCGGATAAAGCTGCGATATCAGTACGAAGGATAAAGAAAATGAATGGTAAAAGGAGGATGAAATATCATGTCTGGACCGGTAATACATCATATTGTTGCAAAAGAATTTATGGAAAATGTTCTGAAAGCCAAAATCACAGATGCTCAGAGTCAGTCTTTTTGGGAAGAGATGAGTAGCGGTAAATACGCTGCGGTATATAATTTGGGAGCACAGGGACCGGATTATCTACTGTTCAATACCAACGACTGGCCAATGGGAAGCACGATAAAACCGATCGCACAATTGTATATAGAAGTAGAAGAATTTATGGAGGAATTCGTTAAGAGCTTAAAGGAGCTCATACCGGAGGCTGTATGGAAGCTTATCACACAGTTAGAAGGCCTGGCTGCAGATGCAGTTGAGCGTTCGGCACTTCTTTCTGAAATCAGTGACCAATTGGAAATAGTTCAAAGTAATATTTCAGCACTGACAAAAATTGTAGAGAACAAAATAGAAGAATATATCGTAAATAAAGTTGATTTTTTTAATATCTTAACGGATCCTCAGCAGGTAGGAACCGAGTTTTCCCAGTGGTGGTGGTTTGATACTCTGCATAAAAGACGTACAGGGAGATTCGTAAAGGAATTATTCGGAAGATCACAGGAAAATACGATGGAGCGGGCATTTGCACTGGGATACCTGACCCATTACACAACGGATGCGGTTGGACATCCTTTTGTCAATGCGATTGCAGGAGGGCCATATCGTACACATCCACAGCGTCATAAGGTAGTTGAAAATCATCAGGATGTTTGGGCATATCAGAAGTATGAGAATGAGGAATTTATAAAGAGTAAGCTGGCTGACAACTATGTTGTAGATGGCAACCATTATGCACTGCCGGATCCTTTGAAGAAATTTATTCTCGAGTGCATTCAACATACATATTATGACGGTTCGAAATCTCTTTACGGACATGAGCTGGATGAGAAAGACCTTGATATTTCCTATAGCCTATGGCTTAAGTGGTTTGACAAGACGACCAATGAGCTTGATCTGCCAGAGCCAAACCCCTATTCCCTAACGGAAGAAATTGTGGAAACCTTAGAGAAGTACGAAAAGAATCTCGAAGATATCATGAATGCCGTCGGGAATGCTTCGGGTCACGGAGGAATCCTGGGCTTCTTTCTTGCTATTGCTGCAGTAGTGGCTGGTTTATTCCTTGCGGGTGCGGCGACTGTGGATTTTATCTTAGGAGAGATTGCGACCATAGGAGCGGCACCGATGCGTTATCTGCTATCTCTTACCTATGGGTACTTGTACAATGCATTTATGCAATTCAGACATGGAGTTGTTTTAAATGGATTAAAATTTCCGGCAATCAGTGATCTAAATTACTATATGACCAAGCACATGATCAATACCGGTGAGAAAGACAAAAACAAGCATGATGCAAATTATCTTCCAAACGCCAATGCTTATCCCTCCAGTAAGTTTAAACAATATGGTGCAGAAGCGGAAAGCCACCTATATTATCCTGTTCTGCCGATTGCCAAACTGGAGAAGGATGCGGTGATAGGTTTTCCTGATTCCTACAGCAGTCAGACTCCGTCCTGGTATATGGATGACCCGAAAAATAAAATCGACCTGAATTCCTATCTTTACTTCCGTAATTTCGAAGAAGCCCAAAGCGGTAATCCTGCTGCTACAGATATTAATTCTAGCTTCAGGCAGTTGTCAAATTATGCGAAAGGCGGGGGGTTAGGGAATGCGCTTATTTTAAGTGATTATCTGTATTCGGAATACTTATTTAAGGAAAATGATACGATTTTTCCGGAATTTAATCTGGATTCCGATAGGGGTTACGCATTCAAATGCTGGCGAAAGGTCAATGATATTACTCTGGTCAACAGCGATATCAATGACTACAAGATAACGAATGTTCCGATTGAAAAGGACCAGCAGGTTTTGAATATCAATACAGATATCATCTATCCGTATGGAGGTGTACAATGATGGATCTTGATTTTATAAAAAAGTTAAATGCAATGAGAGAAGAAGAAATAAAAAAATTCCATCAGAATGAAAGTAATAATGCGGCTGTAAAAGAGGGGGAATACGATGACGAGCCTTATGAGGGAACGACCTATCTTTATATCAGGGCCTTTGACGGAGATAACGGGAGCAGGCCAATCCCATCGGGGCAATGTTATTGCCTGAGTCCGGATATTGAACTTTATCTGAATGGAGTTGTAGTAGATACTGGCATTCCGCTGCTCCCCGATACGAATTATACAGTGCAGGTGACAGTAACCAATGACGGTGATTTGATCTGCAATCTTTGCACTGTGGATTTATATCTTTGCCAGCTGTCCTTAGGCTTTAATTCGAAAGGAGGACAACTGATCGGAATTGCCAATACACGAATTGATGCTCATTCGAAAACAACAGTCGAATTCCCCTTTACTACAACAAAAGACATGGAAGGACATCGCTGTATGTTTGCGAGAGCATATAGTATGGTATCACACGATTATCCCTCTGATCTGATTAATTTTGATACCTATAGAGACAGACACATTGGTCAGCAGAATTTAAATATAGTCCGGCAGGGTGACAGTTTTAAATTTGAGGTCAATCAGGCGCTAAAGGAGAAAGCAAGAGATATCCGTATCGTGCTTCAGCCGGAGCCTGATGCATTCAATAATAATCGGTACCTGAAACAAAAGTATAGCTTATCAAGGCAAGTAGTAAAAACCGACCGAGTTAAGCTATATTCAGAAAAGGAACAAATCCTGAAACCGGATATCATTAAGGGAAGGACAAAGACTGGGGAGCTGCCTCGTTTCGGAACAAAGCTTAATTCCAGGATATCAGGCTTAAGTGAAAAAATCACAGGTACAAAATCCGAGTATGTACAGGTGACTAAACAAGTAAAACAGGATCATTGGCTGCACAGAATTGAGCCTGGAAAAAATAAAATGAAAATTGAAATACCGACATTAGGGCTGAAAAATAATGAAGCTATCACCATGAAGCTTTCTGCTATCGATTCTGAAACAGGAAAATCCATCGGTGAAATTACAGTAATCATAGTAGCTTAATAGCTGAACAGATTCTGATAAAGGAGTAATGCAGCACGCCGTCCGGCAATCTGTGTATTTATCTGAGAATGCCCAGATTCAGCTTCCACTTTAGGATTCTCAGCACAGAGGCATCGATTCTGCTTTCCAGGATGGTACCGTCCTTGATAGCATCCAGGACTGCAGGTATTTGAAGTTCAAAGTCTGAGGCAATCAAAAGATCATTTCCGGCAAGTACTGCCAGAACGGCGGCCACGTCTTCCCCTGAATATCCTTTGATGGCATCCATACTCAGATCGTCGGTGATGATCACCCCGCGAAAGCCGAGATCAGTTCTTAAAATATTATGAATTTTCGCAGATAAGGAGGCAGGGGTGCCCTGGTCCATACTTGTAACAATCGTATGGGATACCAGGACACTGTCTGCTCCTTTTTCGATTCCCGCTTCAAAAGGCAGAAAATCACTGGATAAGAAGGTATCATAAGCTCTATCATCTACGGCAATCCCTGTGTGGGTGTCGGCATTATTACCATAACCGGGGAAATGCTTCAGGGTACAACCCAGCTTTTGTTCCTTCATGACCTCAACGACAGCTTTCACATAGTCGGAGGTATCTTCTGCATTTTTACCGAAGGAGCGTGGATAGATAAAGTCCTTGGGATCGGTGGATACATCACAGACAGGAGCAAGATTCACATTGATCCCGAGACTTAATAATAAGTCAGCCTTCTCCAGGGTATCCCTGCGGATGAGATCGAGACCGCCCTCTTTATATAAATCCATCGGGGAAGCGAAGGGTACCTCTCGGAAAGCAGGATATTTACTGACCCTGTTTACCATACCACCTTCCTCATCCACGCCGATCAGAAGGGCAGTTGAAGCTGCTGACTGATAGCCGGTAATTAGTTTCTTCATACTTTTCTTATCCTCATCCTTAAAATCATCTCCAAAGAGGATTAGTCCGCCTAAATAATACTTTTTAATATCCTCTTCTGCCTGTGCCTTTCTAAGACGTACAAAGAATAGCTGTCCCACCTTTTCCTCAAGCGTCATTTTCTGCAGCAGCTCTTTGGCCCTAACATCAAACGTATCCACCGGAGTCATAGTAGGGGTAAGGGTAGCGGCAGGTGTGGGAATAGTAGTCGGAACAGCGGTCGGAGCTGAGGTAGGTGTCGGGATAGACGAAGTGGTAGGAGTGGGAGTGACCGAAGGAGAGTTGTCTTTACTGGATGAGCTGCAGGCTGCAAGCAGTAATACCGCTGCAATCAGAGAGATAAGATAAAATACCGATCGATTGTTTCGTAATTTCATATAATATCCTTTCAGGCGTTCAAGAAGAATGCCAACATGTATAATATTGGTCTCAAGACCTTCATTTTAGCACTGATTGCAGGCTTCGTAAAGGAAGGTATTGGGAAGTGAAGACACGGATTGCCTCTTTCCTGAGCTTGTAGCAGATCCGGGACAAATGTCCCGGATTTTTTTGCTATTCTAGGGAAAGAAAATGAATTTGCCTTTCTTTTGAGACAAATTACCTTGTAGTATGAATTGATTAATACTATAATAAAATCAACAAAGAAAACAGCCTTAACACATGGATGATAGACATATTGCATAATACAGAGGGGAAAAATGGCGGATGAATCATAATAATAGTGCAAAAGCAAATGAAATCATTGCGAACGTTACGAATATCTGTGAAACCATGGAAAATGACCCCCTTCTGTACGATATTATGAAGTCGTGTCCATATGAACTGCTGCGTAGAATGAAGATCCGCAACTATAAAGCCGATGAATTTATCCTGTATCAGGACGAAGTATATCAGACCATGTATATAGTATTAAGCGGAGAGCTGGATATTTATGTGGAAGCCGAGAACGGGAAGAAATATTATCTCAATACTTATCGGAAAGGCTCCTATGTCGGAGAGCTGGAGATGTTCGGCAATCACCCCTATGTAAGCCGCGTGGAAGCGAAAACCAATGTCCGCCTGCTTGAAATCGAGAAGGAGGATTTTATCCGCTGGGTTCAGACTGACCGCAATATGAATGATTATTTCTTAAGGACACTGTGTGAGAATTCCTATGCCTTGTGCAGAAATATGGGGAACAATACGTTATATTCTTTAACTCAGAGAATTTGCCAATACCTGGTTGCCAGCGTCGGTGTAAAAGCAAAGCCGGGCAGCACCGTGGAGATCTCATCTGAAAATCTTGCCGAACGGATGGCAGTGACCCAGAGAAGTGTGAATCGTATCCTGCGAGCCCTGCGCGAGTCGGACTTCATAGAAATATCGAAGAAGAAAATTACCATTAAGGATGTCAATGGGCTGATTGCATTGATAGAAGACGAAAAATAATGCTCACAATATAGCAAGAGAAGAGGAAGATAGCATGGAAGAAAAACAGGCACATATCAGGCTGTCGAAGCAGGACAGCGCCAGGTACGCCATACTGCCTGGGGATCCCGGAAGGATTGATCATATTAAGGAGTATCTGACTGATGTGAAGGAACTTGCTTATAACCGGGAAATGAGAAGCATTAGTGGCTATTATAAAGGAATCCGAGTGCTAGCAGTATCTACCGGAATGGGAGGAGCTTCTACAGGCATCACGGTGGAGGAGCTTCATAATATTGGGGTGGAATATATGATCCGTATCGGCAGCTGCGGTGCACTGGACCGTTCCATCCGATTAGGTGACCTCATTCTGGTGAATGGGGCAGTCCGGGATGATGGTGCATCAAAAGCATATATCGAGCCGATCTATCCGGCTATCCCGGATACCAGGTTGTTGATGGCAACCATTCAGGCTGCGGAGGAATCCGGATATTCTTATCACATTGGCCGCGGAAGAAGTCATGACAGCTTTTATACGGATCGGGAAGAGGAAAT
Organism: Bacillota bacterium; assembly: GCA_023414985.1. Lineage (GTDB taxonomy): Bacteria > Bacillota > Clostridia > Lachnospirales > Lachnospiraceae > Mobilitalea. The sequence goes on from JAEZLY010000240.1 coordinate 12,597, forward strand.
CGACGAATACTGGTCAAAGCGGGGTGTTCTTGGGGCAGATATGGAGACAGCAGCGTTGTTCACCATCGGGGCTCTGCGGGGTGTGAAATGTGCATCGATTCTGAATACGGTGGTGGAATTCGAACAGGACTTAGAAAAGAATATCAATGAATTTGTCAACGGAGAAGCTGTTGTAAAACAAGGTGAAGCGCATGAGATACTGACTGCGCTGGAAGCCTTTGTAATAGAAAACAAAAAAAACGGAGGTAAAGGTTATGAGTAAAAGTGGGAAGAGTTTATGGTCACTGAAGTTCAACACAGCAACATTGGTATTAAT
>JAEZLY010000247.1 GCA_023414985.1 Bacillota bacterium
TCCGATCGGAATATAATCCGTTCATAACTGCTCCTTTCTCAATAGAAATGGGAATCATTACTATGCTTAAAATTTTTTCTATTATAGCATTGCATAATTAAGCAAACAATAATTAAATTGTATGGAATACAATTATGAAGCTGTATTATGGTATTATCGTAGTACACTATCCGGAAATACCTAAAAATAAATCTTATCCGGAAGTAATGTATTGATAATTGATGCGTACAATAGTATAATTGTCTGCAAAATAAATGGATAAATTATGCATAAAATTTTATGCTGAATGGGAGGACACATGCCTGTTAATTCCTTTGAGAACTATCCGATGAGTTGGAAACCGGATTTATCAAGCGCAACCGGGCCGTTATATAAGGCCTTGGCCGGGATGCTGGAGACGGATATCAAGAACGGTACTCTAATGCCGGGTACAAAGCTTCCGCCGCAGCGGGAGCTGGCGGATTACCTGGATATCAATCTAAGCACTGTTTCCAGGGCTTTCAAGCTGTGCGAGCAAAGCGGTCTGATCAGTGCAGCGGTAGGAAACGGAACCTATATTTCCTCCGATGCAGGAACCAACAGCGTCTTAAGCCCCAGCCCGGAACAGATGCATCTGATTGAAATGGGTGCAATCCTACCGCATGCGGAGCCGAATAAAATTATGGTAGACTATATGCAGAAGATGCTCTTAGAGCCTGATTCGGACCGACTGTTCCAATATGGGGTCATCGGTGGGACGCCCTGGCAGAGAGATGCAGCTGTCCGATGGATCGGCAAGGCAGGATATCAGGCAGAGGCAGATCATATTCTCTTTGCAGCCGGTGGGCAGAACGCAATTGCTGCTATTCTGGCTTCCTTGTTCAAAGCCGGAGATCGGATCGGTACGGATCCCCTGACTTATCCGGGATTCAAGACAGCTGCCAAAATGCTTGGAATTCAGCTGGTACCGTTGGAATGGAAGGATAATGAAATGACGGAGGAAGGACTATTAAATGCGTGCAAGCTGGACAGATTGAAGGGGCTATATATCATTCCGGATTACCATAACCCGACCACTCACACCATGAGCTTAAAGACAAGAAAGATGATTGCAGAAATCGCCAGAAATCAGCATATCATTGTCATAGAGGATGCAATCAACAGTATGCTAAAGGAGAGGCCTCTGCCGCCGGTTGCTGCCTTTGCTCCGGAGCAGGTAATTCATATCATCAGCCTTTCCAAGGTGATCTCACCCGGACTCCGACTGGCTTATGTCACAGCTCCCGAGGAATATCTTGCAGAAATCAGTATGGGAATTTATAATCAGAATATCACAGTAGCGCCCTTTCTGCTGGAACTGTCAGCCAGATTGATTCATACGAAAAAGGCAGATGCAATTGCAGCGGAACGGAGAGAATATACAAGACAGCAGAATCGAATCGTAGACCGCTATCTTGGAAGCTTTGAGGTTCTCGGCGAGGACTGCTGCCCGTTTCACTGGATCTTACTTCCCGAAGCCTTTACGGGAAAGAGCTTTGAAATCTGTGCTAAAAATGAAGGGGTTCAGGTTTATTCAGGAGAACGTTTTCTGGTCGGAAATTCACGGACTCCCGGAGCCGTCAGGATTTCTGTGACGGCAGCTAAAACCCCTTCTGAATTCGAGGAAGGAATTAAGAGGCTAAGGAGAATATTGGATAGTGAGGATACTTCGGAGCATTTGCTGTAAAAGCATAAAGGCCATATACAACAATGGAAAGTAGAAAGACTAAGAATTTGATATGGGAAGGATATAGAATAGAAAGTAGTTATGACGGGAGGATATGAGTATGATTTTATATTTCAGCGGTACCGGGAACAGCCTTTATGCTGCCCAGGTGATTGCAGCAATAACCGGGGATGAGATGGTCTCGATCAATGGACTGATGAAGAGTGGTGACAGAGAAGAACTATCTTCAAAGACCCCATTCGTTTTTGTGGCTCCGACCTACGCCTGGAGGATGCCGAGAGTGGTCGACCGGTTTATTCGAGACACCGGCTTTGCAGGGAATAAGAATGCATATTTTGTCCTGACCTGTGGTTCTGAGACCCATAATGCGATTCACTATGCGAAAAAACTCTGTCAGGAGAAGGGATTTGAATTCCAGGGGCTGGCATCGGTAGTCATGCCGGAGAATTATATTACCATGTTCCATGCACCGGAGGAAGAAAAAGCAAAGTCGGTGATTGAGAAGGCTATGCCGCAGCTTCAGGAAATAGCGGCTCAGCTTCTCAAGCAGAAGAAGCTGCCGGAGGAAGCTGTCGCTCTGGGCAGCAGAGTATCCAGCGGTATCGTCAATTCACTCTATTATCCTATCTTTGTCAGTGCGAAGGGCTTCCATACCACTAATGCCTGTACCGGATGCGGAAAGTGTGTAAAGCTCTGTCCCTTGAATAATATAGAAATGTCTTCCGGAAGACCGCATTGGGGAGATCACTGTACCCAGTGCATGGCATGTATCTGCCGCTGTCCAAGTGAGGCCATAGAGTATAAGAATAAAACCCAGGGGAAAAGACGGTATGTTAATCCGGGCTATCAATGCTAACCGTATCATGCTGTTGAGTTTAGTCGGGGTAATATAATTTTGAAAATTAATCTTGACAAACATTCTGTCCCGGGGATATAATGAGCCCTAATTAAAAAGTATGACTAAGGCGTCTTAGATATTTCTATGGCGCCTTTTCTGATCTATTGATTCTGTTCCACACGATTGGGTTTCTGAGTAAGGGTATAAACATATAGAAAGCGAGGATGCAGCATGAAGCAAGAGGATGTAAATCGAAGTGAGTACAATAGGAACAAAGGCCGGATTTCAAAGAGGAGAATAAGCCGTATTCTCCTCTTTCTGATTCTGGGAGGGCTTCTGTTATCAGGCTGTGACAGGAAAGGAGAGAAGACGGAGCTACTCATCGGTGCGGCCGCCAGCCTTGAGCCTGCCATGGAGGAGGTTAAAGTGTTATATGAGAAGCAGAATCCAGGCATTCATTTAAGCTTTACCTTCGCAAGCTCGGGTACCATCGAACAGCAGATCCGAGAGGGAGCGCCGGTTGATGTCTTTCTGTCTGCAGCAGAAAAGCAGGTGGATTCCCTGGAAAAGGATGAGTTGATCCTTTCTTCCAGCAGGGTGGATTTATACCGGAACGAAGTGGTATTAATCGTACCGGAAGACAGTAAGTTGGAGATCACTGATTTTAAGAATATCACGAAGGCTGATGTGATTGCACTTGGAGATCCGGAGTCAGTCCCGGTCGGACAATATGCTCAGAAGATTTTTGAGCGGCTGGGAATCTGGGAGACCGTCTATCAGAAGGCTACTCTTGGCAAGACAGTCACAGAGGTATCAGCGTGGGTTAGCTCCGGGGAGGCGGATGCCGGAGTGGTATATAAGACCGATGCCATGCTCGGCGAGAAGATCAGGATAGCAGCCACGGCACCCGAAGGAGAAGGCAGCATAGCTGTCTATACGGGGGCTATAGTAAAGAATACGAAGGCGGAGCGGCAGGCGGTAGAATTCCTTGCTTATCTGAATACAAAAGAGGCTGAAGAGATTGTGAGCAGCTATGGCTTTGAAATCATTGACTGATAAAAGAAGATGCAGACAGGAGGAAGCGTATGGATTGGGCACCCTTGTGGATTTCATTGGAAACAGCTGTACCTGCTACGATAATCACATTCTTTCTGGGGATTTTCACAGCGCATCGAATTAAGCGGATGAACAGCAGAACAGCACATATTCTTGACGTTATGTTTACGCTGCCGCTCGTATTACCGCCAACGGTAATTGGTTTTCTGCTGCTTCAGCTACTTGGAAAGAACGGATTCTTGGGGAGACCTCTTACAGATATCGGAATTCAGATTATATTCACCAGATCTGCGGCGGTCATCGCAGCCGTTGTCATCTCCTTTCCCCTGATGTACCGGTCCGCAAAGGCTGCTTTCGAGCAGGTGGATCAGAATTTGATTTATGCCGCAAGAACCGTTAAGATGTCAGAACTGCAGATTTTCTGGAGGGTAATCCTGCCGATTGCACTGCCGGGAGTGGCGTCCGGTACGATCCTGGCTTTTGCCAGAGCACTCGGAGAATTCGGTGCCACCCTGATGATAGCAGGAAACATCCCCGGAAAGACGCAGACGATGCCTCTGGCGATTTACATGGCGATCCAAAGCGGAGAGGAAGGTAGGGCAGCAGTATGGGCAGGGCTCTTATTGGTTTTGTCCTTCTTCCTGATCCTATTCTTGAATCGATTTACCAGAAAGGATAACTTGGCAGGGAGGGAGGAACATCATGAATCTGTTGGTTGATATCAGGAAGCAATATAGGAATTTTCTGCTGGAAGTGAAGTTTTCTTATTCCGGAACAGCGCTGGGCTTTCTCGGAGCCTCAGGCTGCGGAAAGAGCCTGACCTTAAAATGTATCGCTGGGATCGAGACCCCGGATGCCGGTCAGATTATTCTCAATGGACGTACTTTATACGATTCGGAGCAGGGGATTAACCTGTCGGTTCAGCAAAGAAATGTCGGTATGCTCTTTCAGAATTATGCCCTCTTCCCTCATATGACGGTAAAACAGAATATAGAGATCGGAATGCGCCAAAATATGTCTGGTCAAATACAGTCTGAGGAGCTGATCGGTCTATTCCGCCTGGAAGGAATGCTCCGTAAATATCCGAACCAGCTGTCCGGCGGAGAACAGCAGAGGGTTGCGCTTGCAAGAAGTATGGCTATGGAACCGGAGCTTCTGCTGCTGGATGAGCCGTTTTATGCTCTGGATGCATATCTGAAGGAGAATGTGCAGCAGGAGCTTCACGAACTCCTGAAGGAATATCACGGCGCGATCCTTATGGTCTCCCACAGCAGGGAGGAGTTATATCGCTTCTGTGACACTGTATCGGTGCTTCATCAGGGACATATCATAGAGAGCGGAGGGAAAGAAGAGATTTTCTGCAGACCCATGGATATCATCACGGCGAAGCTGACCGGATGCAGAAATATCTCCAGGGCGGTGCGGGTGTCAGATCATATGGTAAGGGCATTGGATTGGAAGATAGAGCTTCATACAGAGAGAAGCGTTCCGGAGAATTTGGGGTATATCGGGATCCGAGCTCATAGTATCAAAGCAGATAATGGATGCCTGACGGAGAACAGAATGCAGGTAGCTCTTCTGGAGATTTCGGAGGGACCTCACGAATATAAGCTTCTCCTCGTTAATCTGGCAGATGAAGGGCACCAAAGCAGGCTTTGGTGGATTGTGACAAAGCAGGAATGGAATATGCAGCTGAAAGGTAAGGTACCGGAATACATCAACCTGCCTGGCGAGGAAATCCTGCTTATCAAAAAGGAGACGGAGTAGCTTACTACGCAAAGCTGATTAGTATGAATATTGGTTGTCATAGTGTATATTGTGCAAAAATAATTCAGAATGATTATGAATATTTGACAAAACGATGTATTGAAACAGA
>JAEZLY010000259.1 GCA_023414985.1 Bacillota bacterium
TCCTCGGCACGGGCGATATACTTTCCATGGGTACCGCCAATCAACAGATCCACTCCTTCTTCCTTGATCCACTGGTGCAGTTCAAATAAGTCCCCGCCAGCCTTTGCCTTGCCGTCTTCGATCCCGAATTTCAGGAAGAGTTCCTCTGCAGCCTTCTCAAAGTTCTCGCCCGGAGTACCGGTCAGCAGATAGATCGGAAGCATACCCATCTCGAGCGCAAATTCTGCTAAACCCAGTACCGTATCAGGATCTCCGAAGATTGCAACCTTCTTATTAAAGGTATAGGGATGGATATCAATCAGGATATCCACCAGCTGACCTCTTTCCTCCTCCAGGCTGTAAGGCACCTCCCGTTTGGAGAAGGATTGCAGTGCCATAAGATATTCATCCGTTCTGCCGATGCCGATCGGTAAGGGCAGCAGTTTATAGGGAACTCCACATTTCTTGGAAAGGGTCTCGGCAGGGGCTTCGCTTGTGATCTTCCCCATTGCCAGGGTAAGCGATGAATCTCCGAGGGTGATGATATCCTCCACCCGGGTTCCTCCCTTGGGATATAATTCAAACTTGCCGGTCATCGGACTGTCCATCACACCGCTGGTATCCGGCAGCATCGTATAGGATATTCCCATACTTTCAGCAATCCGTTTCAGTTCCCGCATGTCTCCCGGATTGACAAAGCCCGGAAGGAGGGTCAGCTTACCGTTTCTCTTACCGGAGGATACTGACAGATAGCTGATAAAGCTGGCAACCATATTACTGAAACCGGTGATATGAGAGCCCTTATAGCTGGGCGTATTGGTGTGTACCATATACTTTCCTGAGGGAATCTCGATTCCCTGAATCAGAGCATTTAAGTCATCCCCGATCGTTTCTGACAGACAGGTAGTATGTACAGCAATGATTCTGGGGTTGTAAAGATCAAAAATATTCTTTGCTGCTGTCTTTAGGTTAGTCCCTCCGCCAAAAACAGAAGCGCCCTCTGTAAAGGAACTTGAGGACGCCATTGCCGGATCTTTAAAATGTCTGGTTAAAAACATTCTGTGAAATGCACAACACCCTTGGGAGCCGTGGCTATGGGGCATACATTCATGCACACCCAAGGCCGCATACATAGCTCCGACAGGCTGACAGGTCTTTGCGGGATTAACTCTGAGGGCAGCCCTCTCGGTCATTTCTTTCTTTGTATAATCTAGCATACTGCCTCACCTCCAAATGATCCCTCCAGGAGCGGAGCAGTCTTCCAAGGTGCTTTGACGTAGCTCCAAGCCGGAGTATAAATTCCCATCGTAATATCTCTTGCAAAATTCACCGCTCCGCGGAAGCAGGAATATGGCCCGCTGTAGTCATAGGAATGCAGCTGTCTGGACAGGATACCGTTCTTCTGTGCAACGAATTTATCCTTAATGCCGGAGAAAAAGATATCCGGCTTTAAAAGCTTTAGGAATTCCTCGGTTTCATAATGGTTTAAATCGTCCACCATATAGGTTCCGTCCACCATATCCTTTACCATACCACCATAATAATCCAGCAGTTTTTCCTCCCGAAGCTTAGTCAGATCCTCTTCTGTCAGATATACATGATACTTTACAGGATCCGGTTCAACTGTGATGTTCTCGATATTCTTGCTGTCCGCATCAGTCTTGATGAAGGGGATCACTTCCCTGCCTTCATACTCTTCTCTGTGCGCAAATTCATATCCTGCCAATACGGTATGCACTCCGAGATCATTCAGCAATACCTGATAATGATGGGCTCTGGAGCCTCCCACATAGATCGCGGCTGTTTTACCCTTCAGTCTGGATCTGTAATACTCCATGTCCTCAGAAACCTGCTCCAGTTCATCCGCAATGACTGCTTCTGTCCTTGTCATCAGCTCGGGATCGTTGAAATAGCGGGCGATATTACGAAGTGTATCAATCGTTCCCTGTACTCCGATGAAATTAACCTTCATCCAGGGAATTCCGTATTTTGTCTCGATCAGTTCCGCAATATAATTGATGGATCGGTGGCACTGAACGATGCTTAAGTTGGCTTTATGGGCATTCTGCAGATCCTCTAGGCTGCTGTCACCGGTAAAGGTAGCGACCACCTCATACCCGATTCTCTTCAGCAGGCGCTCTGTCTCCCAGCCGTCGCCGCCGATATTGTATTCACCCAAGATATTGATACTGTATTTATTCTTCACCTCTCTGTCACCTTCTCCGATGACATACCGTACCAGCTGGTTATTGGCTATATGATGTCCTGCTGACTGGCTGACTCCCTTATAACCCTCGCAGCTGAAGGCGATGCATTTGATGCCGTATTCCTTTTCTGCCCATCTTGCCACCGCATGAATATCATCACCGATCAGACCGACCGGACAGGTGGAGCAGATAAAAATCGTCTTTGGCTGAAAGATCTCCATTGCTTCCTCTATTGCTTTCTTCAGCTTCTTCTCACCACCAAATACAATATCCGGCTCCTGAAGATCTGTGGAAAAGCAATATTGCAGAAAATTATCGACACCTTCCTCCTTCTTAGCTTTGTGCCGCCTAGTTCCCCATGAATAATAAGCGCAGCCGATCGGTCCATGGGTAATGATGAAGGCATCCTTGATCGGTCCCAATACAACGCCCTTACAACCTGCATAGCAGCAGCCTCGCTGGGTAATGATACCGGGAATAGTACGTACATTGGCGGCAATCTCATTGCTGTTCTCGTTCCGATTGACCTCCACGATATGTTCCTTCCGGTTTTTATATACCTTGGAGCTATACTGGTCCAATACCTTATTCATCGCATTCATATTCTATCCTTCCCTTCCTAATAAGCATCGGTAGTCAGTGCTCCGTCACGTACCCGGTAGCTTTCCTGGATGGGCAGAATAAAAATCTTACCATCTCCAGGGTTCCCGGTTGAATTCGTATCCATAAGGACATCGACTACCCGATCAACCTCTTGATCTTCAACAATAAAGGTAAATACCCTTTTTGATATCAGCCGGTTTGTCTCCGAAAGGTACTCTCCTGTCGACGTAGCAGGGATTTCTCCCGATTCTACGATATCCCTGAGGAGGGTCATATCAATCAGCTTCTTACCCCTGCCGAGCACCTTTCTGCAGGTGAAAGCCGGTATTCCGGCTTCCGCAAGTGCTTCCTTGGTAACATTGACCTTATTC
>JAEZLY010000300.1 GCA_023414985.1 Bacillota bacterium
CTCCTTGGGGTCCTGCTCCCTTACAGGCACCTTCTTTAATACATCCATGATCTGTCCTCCATACACCGCTTTGCGGCAAGTTATCAATTATCGTTCTCACTGCACTCGCAGTCCGGATGATGATGGGTCGCACCCTCTCTCTCTCTGAGAACTGATTTGCCTTCTTCGGATTTATACATCTGCAGTCTTTTCATGGCTTCATCAAAATTAACCAGATGCCCGTCGAATTCCGGCCCGTCCACACATGCGAATTTCACTTCATTACCTATGGTCATCCGGCAGGCACCGCACATCCCAGTGCCGTCAACCATAACCGGATTCATGCTTACGATAGTCTTAATTCCCAGTTCCTTCGTCAGAATGCATACGAATTTCATCATAATCATCGGACCGATTGCGATCACAAGATCGTATTTCTTCCCTTGATTATTCACCAAATCCTTAATGCAATCGTTCACATTACCGTGAAAACCATATGAACCGTCATCTGTAGTAATATAGAGGTTTTTCGCCAAGGCTCTCATCCGATCCTCCAGGATGATCAGATCCTTATTTCTGGCGCCGATAATACAATCCACCTCGTAGCCGTTCTCTTTCATCCACTTGACCTGAGGATATACAGGAGCCGCTCCGACACCGCCAGCAACAAACAGTATTTTCTTCTTCGACAACTCTTCTCCGGGCATATCGATTAACTCGGATTTATGTCCCAAAGGTCCCGTAAAATCACGGAAGGCTTCCCCTTCTTCGTATGTAGCCATCAGCTTAGTGGAAGACCCAAGCGCCTGAAACACGATCGTAACCGTTCCGGCTTCCCTGTCATAATCACAAATCGTTAGGGGAATTCTCTCACCCTTCTCATCCATCTTAACAATGACAAACTGTCCGGGATAACAATTTTTTGCTACTCTGGGGGCTTTTATGTCCATAAGATAGATAGAATTAGCCAGACTTTCCTTCTTTACGATTGTGTAAATATAGTTCTCAGCCATTTTACGTTAACCTCTTTCTTTATACAAAAATACTAATAATGATGAATATTTAGCTATCATTATAAAGTACATAAACCAAAAAATCCAGAAATATTTTTAGATAAGCGCCCTCTATTTCATATTTCGTCATAATAGATATAAAATGTCACTATATATTATGTGTAATTACTCGAAAGCGCTTTTTATATAGCAGCTATTTAAACAAATTTATTATTTTAGAATGGAGTAAATTAAAAAACTTAATAACGGAGGGTATCGTCTTTGTTCAAAAACATCTGTGATGTTTTTTTGCATAACTATACATTTTATCCGTTATTAAGTCATGTTTTCCCATATATTGCTATTAGAAGACCTTGTCCTTAGACTTTTGTAAATTATATCGAAGCAGCTTTAGAAATTCACCGTATTCCTTTCGCTCTGCTGCAATATCCGCTCCTTTTCTGCCCAGACGGTCACACAGGCATAACAAGGCAATTTCCTCCACATCAACTTTGTGTAGTAAACCGGTTAAGTCAGAAAAAGGAAGTCTCCTTAGTACATAAAGCATATGCATATGGTATCTGACCAAGGCAGAGACCGATTGAATAAAGCGCTCCTCCTCAGAGAAGTATTCGAGAAATTCTCTGCTCAGACGCTCTCCAGCCGCATCATGATCATAAGAGGTAATCCTGTCTTTTTTTATGCGGGTCGTCCCGGGTTTTCCGATATCATGCAGTAGGGCAGCCCACATAAAAATTTCCGGCTCCTTGCTTTTGAATCTGACCTTCGCTGCTTCATCGATGACCAGCATCGTATGGTTCCATACATTACCTTCGGCATGATATTTTGGGGATTGTTCTGTGGTCTTCAGAAGCAGTAACAGCGAAAACGGATACTCTCGAAACTCCTCACGACAGGACAGTATCTCCATATACTCGGAGGGCTTTTCATCCGTCAGAAGATGGTTCGTTATCTCTTCATATACTGTAGTGGCATCAATCATTGTCATTCCTTCGGTCCTGCATAGGATCCGCCTTCTCATGACCTGCCTTAGCTTTTCCCTGTATCTCCTGTACAGGCGGGACCTCATCCTTAGGCATGTGTACCCGTCGCTCTCTGACCTCCGTAGGTTCTGTTACAAAATATCTCCGCATTCCCTTTTTTGACATACCATACCCTCCTGCCTACACATCATCATGCTTTACTGATTTTCTTTTTGCATTTTTGTTCTTATTCTGATTTTCTCTGGTAAGAGGTGTCTGGCCGTTGGCTTTATCCATTCTGGCACGTTTATTATCTGGCTGACTATCCTTTGGCATAATATCCTCCTAACGATTGTGATGAATTGTTTCAAAAATAGTATGCACATAGAACAGCTAACTATCCGTAAATTCTGAATAGAGGCATTGTGCCATATACGGAAGGCTCTAATTTTTTATCATGGGTGGCTCGAAACATAGGGAAAGGTTATAATTCGTAAATCTCTTATCTGCTGACAGATTCTTACCGAACCAGTCAGGAGGAGTAAATTTCTCTGCAGCCTTAATATCCGGAAATTCAACTTCTGCGAATATGAGCCCTGAAAGTAAACCTTCAAAGACATCCAGTTCAGCCGTCAGACCGTCCTGGAGCGGGATCAGATACCTGGTTTTATGAATCATGTTTCCATCTGTTTTTGTACGGAGTGTCAGATAAGCCTCCTCCGTAAGCGGCAGCTCAACCTCGTTATTGATATTTTCACTTTTTGATGTTACAGTCTCCAGCCCCAGCTTCGATTTATAGGTTAAGATAAAATCGTCATTGCTCTTTCTTATTCTAATGGTTGGATTATGGCATAGATAGCCCTGCTCGATTACTTTATTCTTATACTCCGATAAATCCTCCGGCATTCGAAGGACCGCATATTTCCGTTCTATTTCCATTATTTTTCCCCTTTCTTTTCTTTCCTCTTTTTGAATAGCTTGACCGGAACGTAGAATACTATACCAATAACATGATCAATGGAGGAACCAATGAAAAAATGCTTCTTTACCAATTTCATATTATGCGGCTTCATCGGCTGGTGCATGGAATGTCTATGGACCGGCTTGGATGCCTTAAGACAGCATAAGGACAAAACTCTTCCCTGCCGTACCTCTGTCTGGATGTTTCCGATCTACGGAATGGCCGCCTGTCTGAATCCGATCTGTAAAAAGCTAAAAAACCGTTCTGCTCTGCTCCGCGGAGGGATCTATGCCTTCCTGATCTATGTCGGTGAATTTACTACCGGCTGCGTTCTTAAGAAGCATAATGCCTGTCCGTGGGACTATAGCAAGGCAAAGCTGAATTATAAAGGAGTCATCCGGTTTGATTATGCTCCTGCCTGGATTTTAGCGGGGTTGCTATTTGAAAAAGTACTTAACCGAAATTAACGGGGCTGACACCCCCGCTATTTTTTACCTGTAATTACACTGTAGAATTTCTTGTACAAGTATTATAGCAATTCCTGCCATATCGACGCAACCATAATTCTGATTTCATCCGGAAGGATAGCAGGTCTTGATTTGATGATTGAAAGGCTGTCTCAAAAGTTGTATACTATAAAAAAATATCCGGAGGAGTTAGGGTTGTTAAAAGCAGTGATTTTTGACATGGACGGTGTCATCATTGACAGTGAACCTCTGCACGCAAAAGCCGCCGTCCTTGCTTTGGAGAAATACAAGGTTTCGGTTCAGATAGAATATGCATATGGTTTCATCGGTACCACCACCTCCGTCATGAGCAGAAAAATGATTGAGGATTTTCATCTTACGATAACAGCGGAAGAATTATTAAAAGCAAATGAAGACGCAAAGGAATACCTGCTCAAAGCGGAGGGTTATCCGATCATTCCCTATGTAAAAGAGCTTATGGAGGATCTGCATAGGAACGGTATGAAGCTCATTATTGCTTCCTCTTCCTCCTCTGCTGCAATTGAAAGCGTCATGAAAAGTCTTCAGATAGAAAATCTATTTGATGGCTACATATCAGGAACAGCAATGAAACAGCCGAAACCTGCCCCGGACATCTTTCTGGCAGCTGCGAAACAGCTGGGCGTGGAACCTTCGGAATGTATCGTTATCGAGGATTCCTACAACGGAGTGTCCGCAGCGGTTGCGGCAGGCATCACCTGTCTGGGATTTCTCAATCCGAATTCCGGCAAACAGGATTTAAGTCAAGCAGACATACTGGCGGAGGGTTTTGAAGAAGTGAATTATCCCTTTCTGCATCAGGTTTATCAGCGTGCACATATGGAGCCAGTCACGATCCTGACAACAGAGCACTGTATCCTGCGGGAATTGTCCCCTGAGGATGCGGATACCTTGTATCAAATCTGTGAAAAGCCGGAAATCAGTGCCCACCTCGAGGAATTTACCCACGATTCTACTATAGAACGGGATAAGCTGAGCGCTTATATTAAATATATTTATTCTTTTTACGGCTTCGGTTACTGGGGTGTTTATCTTTCCGGCAGCAATCGTCTGATTGGTCGCTGCGGAATAGAATGGAAGGAATTTGATGGAGAAGCTATCTACGAGCTTGGGTATTTCATCGATCCCGACTTCCAGGGAAAAGGTTATGGCAGTGAAATTGTCTGTGCTGCCATAAAGTATTGTATGAAAGAGCTTGCAATTCCGAAAATTGTTGCTTTTATTGCACCCGATAATTTCAAATCCCTCCGTCTGGCCGAACAGGTCGGACTGAACAAAGTCGGTGAGTGCAGGAAAAATCAGAAATACTATGATCGATATGAAATAATCAATATTAATAACGATATCTAAGTTATTTACCATGTTATGTAATTCGGTGTAAAGGAGTTATCATGGACATTCAGAGAAATACAAAGCAGAAACAGCTAATTCTTACCATATTGAAGGAAACGGATCGTCCGATGTCAATCAATGAGATCTATCAACAGGTGGTCCTTACTCTGCCTAAGATTGCAAAATCGACAATTTACAGAACCATCGATACTCTGCTTGGTCAAAACCTGATTGACAAATATCATTTGAATGATAATGAGATCTTTTACAGAATAAAATCTGACAGAAACGAGCATAAGCATTTTGTGATCTGTGATGACTGTAAGAAAGTATTTGACCTTCCTTCCTGCCCAATTCACGCACTTGAGGATGCCATGGAGGAAGAAGGCTTTATCATCAGGGAGCATCAGATTCAAATTACCGGTCTCTGTAAAGCCTGTGCAAAGAACCATAGATAGAATGTGTTTTAACCATATATAAAAAAGAAGTACAGTATGAGGAATTCACTTCGTTCTGTACTTCTTTTTTATTAAAGTTATTTAACCCTAACGGGTACCTGTTCCACCTGTTGTTCCGCCACCGGTACCGCTTGTTGTACCACCAGCTGTACCACCAGTCGTTCCGCCTGTTGTTCCTGCACCTGTTGTTCCTGCACCTGTTCCGGTACCAGTTCCAGTTCCGGTTCCTGTTCCTCCTGTTGTTCCTGTACCAGTTCCATTCGTTGTACCTGAGGTTGTACCTGATGTCGTGCCTGAAGTTGTACCTGTACCGGTTCCATTGGTTGTTGTAGGTGCCTTGGTTACTGTATTAGTACCTGTGCCGTTCTTATTAGTTCCTGCAGCACATGCGCAGAAAGCAAACAGTACGAAGCCGCAAACACCTAATAATATAAGGAATTTCTTTTTCATTGCTACTCCTCCTATAAATTATCGATTTTACAGGAATAGTATCTCTCAGTTCGATTGATTTATACATTTCAAAAATTTACTTATTTTTATATGGACGGTTAAATTCAGTGATATCATTCCGAAACCGAAGCGGAAGATTATTGCGCTGTAATCGATAATTTTCACGCTCTTTTATAGATATATGATCAAAAAATGTGAACCAGAGCTCACGGTATTGATCCTCCAATCCGGATATCTCCCTGACTCGATCCTGTTCTAGCTCAGGTACTTCAGCCAGAATCCAAGGGGTTCCCGGCAGATGGAGAGCCGCAAGCTTCCGGTTGGCATCATAAATTAAAAAGCGTTCCTGTGGAAGCCTATCAGCAAAATGCGGCGCAAGCAGCGTAAGAACATTATTCTTCGGATGGATAATCGAGGTCAACAGTCCGTTCGTCTGTTCCGAAAAACGTACAAATCCCATTAGATGATGAGATTCATTCCAAACATTCTTATTCACCTTGCTCATTCGGTTGACAACTTCATTACTTAAATGCTCCGTAATGGAAGGTCCGACCGCAAAACCCAGAACCAGAAAGCGGTAAATCAGATCCGCCTTACCGGTATAATCCGAAAGTGCCACATGATAAACTATCTGATATACCTCTTCCGATATCTTCTCCCTGATCGATCTGGCTACCTTCATGGACAGTTCCAGGTCTGTATCCACCACTACATACTCAGCAAACAGTTCAATATTGGAATATTTGCTGCCCTCACATTTCTCTTCAATCTTAATATTGGCATGTCCGAGCCGTGAGCTCCAGGCTGTATAGACAGCGGTCAGTATTCCGTCCAGACTGTCATCGCAAAGATATATTCTTTTATTCTCCATTCCGGATCAACTCCTGTAATTCTCTAACCCTGTGCCAGTTGTATCGCCAATCTTGATTCGGGTTTAAAACTCACATCATCAAATAGGGACAGCTGCTGATAGGTAATATCCTTCTCCAAACCGGTAGGAAGCTGATCCTTCAGTGCCACCAGCTGCCGTGTAATAAAATTCTCTTCTATTCGAATCGGATACATCATCCTGCCGTTACAGGTGATAAAATAAACCGCCCTCTTCAGAACGATACCCATCCGCTTTAAATCCTTGAAATCCAGTACCGCACTTTTTCTTGCTGCAACGATCCTCTGGGCTGAATTTGTTCCGATTCCCGGTACCCGAAGAAGGGTATAATAATCAGCCCTGTTCACCTCCAC
>JAEZLY010000065.1 GCA_023414985.1 Bacillota bacterium
GAGTAGCACCGTCACCGAAATCCGACATACCGGAGGAGGAGCCGCAGATTTTCACATTCAGCTTCCAGATCGCTATGGTCTGACGGATCTGATCATAGGCACGTCCTCCCGCAAATACGGCGAAGGAGTTTGTAAAGGGAATCTTTCCTGACTGAGCTAAGCCCGCCGCAACCGAAGTCATATTCGCTTCTGCAATTCCCATCTCGAAGTGTCTTGCCGGATAAGCCGCCTCAAATAATTTTCCCATTGTGGAACCGCCAAGATCGGCATCAAGCACAACGATTCTCTCGTCTTCTTTCCCTAATTCAACCAATGTATTACCATATGCCATTCTTTGATTTGTATATGACATTTCAATACCATACCCTTTCTACAGTCTAGCGATTTGTGCAGGGCACAAATCGCCGTGTGAAAATTTATTTTTCACACTATCCTCCTGTTATGATAATTCCTTCAGTGCCTGTTTATAGGTTTCCTCTGTCAGCATACCGTTATGGAAACCGACAACATTTTCCGCAAAGCTTACTCCCTTGCCCTTAATCGTATGTGCTACGATTACAGTAGGTTTGCCGTTTGCTTCATCGGCTTTATCAAGCGCCGTCAGGATTTCTTCCATGTTATGGCCGTCTATTTCAATGACATTCCAGCCAAAGCCCTCCCATTTGGAGTACAGTGGAAGGCTGTTAAACCGATCTTCAATCCTTCCGTTGGCCTGCAGCTTATTATGGTCAACGATTGCAACCAGATTATCCGCTTTAAAGGAGCTTGCTGCCAAAGCCGCTTCCCAGATCTGTCCTTCCGCAAGCTCACCGTCACCAATCAGGACATATACCTTCCTGTCGATCTTATTCAGCTTCATTCCAAGGGCCATACCAAGGCCAATGGATAACCCCTGCCCAAGAGAGCCGGTTCCTGCTTCAATTCCCGGCGTCTTAAGTACATCCGGGTGACCCTGCAGATAAAAGCCGATCTCCTTCGTATGCTTCAAATCCTCCACCGGAAAATATCCGGCTTCTGCTAAGGCAGCATATTGTAGTATCGCTACATGTCCCTTACTTAAAAGAAAACGGTCTCTGTCTTCCATCTTCGGATTCTTAGGATCATGCTTCATTTTGTGAAAATACAGTGCAGTCACAATATCGGCAGCGGAATTAGATCCTCCGATGTGTCCTGCCACTCCGACGCCGATGCTGATTACGACATCCTTTCTCAGCTTCTTTGCCTTTTGATTCAGATCATCAATCAACTCTTTGCTATACTTCATGTTTAACCTCCTTACAAACTTTTTGTATATTGTTTATTGTTACTTGTCTAACAGGTTAGGGTAATAAAGAATGTGCCTAGCTTTTTAAGCTGCCCGGCACAATCCGAGACCATTGCATTATGATTATTTATAGTATTCCCTATTCACCATCAAATGCTTTTTCATATAGTCTCTGGCTTTTAATTCATCATGGGCTTCAATACTCTCTATCAAACGCTGATGATACTGCTTGGCATATTCGGTACCCATTTTTTTGATACCATCGAACATGGCAGCCTCCAGAATATCATTCAGTAAAGAGTAGGTTTTGATAATTAATTCATTTCCTGTCATTTCTCCGATCTTGCAATGAAAGGCAAGATCATCGAGTGCAAATCTCTTGCTGTTATCTTGGTCGGAAAGCATTCTTTGATAGATGCTTTTCAGCTCCTTCAGCTGATCCTCGGTTGCACGGGCAGCAGCCAGACCTGCCGCTTCTGTCTCAATCATGTCCCGGAATTCAAGGACATCCAGAAATGATTCCTTCTTCAGATACATCGTTGGCATTAATGCGTTTAAAGAATCTCCGGCTTCCAGGGTTCTGACATAGGAGCCGTCACCCAATTTGGTCTCAATCAGACCCAGCGCGATTAGCTTCTGCAGAGACTGTCTTACCGTCATTCGACTGACACCAAAAGCACCTGCCAGCTCGTTCTCAGACGGTATCTTATCTCCGGGCTTCCATTCACCTTCCACAATTGCTTTCTTTAACTGGCTGAAAACCTGTTCACTTACATTCACTTTATTGATTGGTTTTATCGCCATTGAATCCTCCGTAATCATTCTGATAAGACAATCTGCCTAATGTAAGCTGTCTTACAATTTTTATACTTATTATTACACTGTATCCATAGGTTGTCAATATAACAAACGAATACGGAAAGGCAAACAATATCCTCTTAACGCTCCCAATATTCGAAATAATCAAAATCAGCGTAAGCTCCCCGCCCCGATAAATCCTGACAGCAGATACCGATAAATGCTCCTGTGAACATAATATGGCCGGTCGCAGCATAGTAATCATCGGAAAGCACGGTAGCGTCCAGATCTTTTCCTATTCTGATATAATTCCCGTCATCAAAGGAATAGGAGAAATGTGCCTTTTCCTTCTCCGTCGTCAATCTTAAATATACTTCCTTATTCTCCGGAATCGGAACTCCGACACCGATAGGCTGAGTTCCCTTCCCCAGTACGCAGGAGATGATACTGAGTACCTTACCCGCTTTTTCATCCTGTGTGATATATAAATAGTAATAGCTTAAGGAATCATAGTAATAAACAAGTCCTGCCATGGTCTGAAAGCTTTTCGGGCTGAAATCCACCTTCGTCGTCACCTGGACATAGAAGCTCTGCTGCCTATGGGCCAAAAGTGATTGGTGATAACACGACGTGAAGGATTCACCGCCATAGAGACGCAGATACCCCGGACGCTCGGTCAGGGAAGCCCGTTTGTCAAGGGGAACCCTCAGTGTCTGGAGATGAATACTCCAGGCCGATTGATCAAAGCCTTCCATCAGATATTTCTTCTCTACCGTTGAATCCGCTTCGACACCGGCGATTTCCACAGTCTTAGCGGGTGAATTCAGTCCTCCTGCAAGGCGCAGCCAGCCATCCTTCCACTCCACCTCTTCAATTGCTGTTTCCCGTCCGAGGATACATAGACGATTGTCACCAACGGGTCTGCCGCACAGATGGACCATATACCACCTGCCGTTATGCCCTTGTGTAATGCTGGCATGTCCTGCCTTCTGAAGGGGATTCTCAGGTGTATGGTAGGAGGTAATCAACGGATTCATCGGATCAACTTCATAGGGACCTTCAATCGTTCTGCTCCGAGCCATCGTGACAGCATGCTCGTAGCCGGTTCCGCCCTCCGCAGTCATCAGATAATAATATCCATCGTGTTGATAAAGATGGGGTCCCTCCGTGAATCTTAACTGGGTACCCTTAAAGATATTGATCGGCTCTCCAATCAGGGCCTTCTGTTCCTCCGAATATTCCTGTAATACGATACCACTGAACTTTGTATTCCAGCATCTATAATCCATCAGCATATTCAGGAGATATTTCCTGCCATTGGTGTCATGAAAAAGGGAAGCATCAAAGCCGCTGGAATTTAAATAAACCGGCTCTGACCACGGCCCCCTGATGTCCGTTGCAGTTACAAGATAATTATGGGTATCTTTGAACATTCCGATAAAGGCTTTTACATCCGTATAGATCAGATAGTAGACCCCGTTGCTGTAGGTAAGACAGGGTGCCCATATGCCGCAGGAGCTCTGTTCTCCCAGCATATTTAACTGGGTCAGCCTCTCCAGGGGATGACCGATTAATTCCCAGTGAATTAAATCGGTCGAATGATGAATCTGCACTCCCGGAAACCATTCAAAGGTTGATGTCGCTATATAATAGTCATTACCGACCCTCAGTATGGAGGGATCGGGATTAAAGCCTGTCAGAATCGGATTGGTTGCATAAGCCATAGTAGTTTTACCCTCTCCTTTGCATGAAAAATATCAGCCCTTTAGTCCTGTCGTCGCAACTCCTTCTACGAAGTATTTCTGTGCGACAAAGAATAATAGTACTACCGGAATTACGGCAACACATGCCATTGCCATAACCTCATTCCATTTTACCACCGACTCAGCATCTATGGAAAGACGCAGTGCAAGGGAAATCGTAAATTTCTTCACCGTATTCACATAAATCAGAGAATTAAAGTAATCATTGTAGGTCCATAAAAATTGGAATAATCCTGCGGAAAAGATCGCCGGCTTTAAGAGTGGAAGTAAGATCCCGTAAAGTACCCGGAAGGTTCCGCAGCCGTCAATATAGGCAGACTCATCCAGATCAACCGGCAAGCCTCTCATAAATTGGATCAGCATATAGGTAAAGAACGGGTAACATGCAAACATTGCTGCAAGATAAAACGGCCAGTAGGAATCTAGTACTCCAAGTTTTTGGAATATGGTATATCTGGGGATGATGATTACTGCGTTCGGCAGCATTAAAGTGGAAATCAATATTCCGAACAGGAGCTTCTTTCCCTTAAAATCAAACCGGGTAAACCCATAGGCTACCAGGGTACTTGATAATACAGTGAATAATGTGGTCGGAATTACCAGCTTAAAGGTATTGAGAAAGAATTTCCCGTAATTCAAGCCTCCAACGCTTACCCAGCCATCGAGAAAGGGCTGTATACTGAAACTTTTCGGCAGCAGACTTAAGGAGCCAAAGATTTCATCATTGGACTTAAAGCTGGCGAAAAACATCCAGATCAGGGGATAGATCATAATCAGCCCCAGAATGATATAACCGATATATACGAAAGTCTCGTGTATCGTCACCTTTGTTTTATTACTCATTTTTTTCGCCTTCTTTCTTCAATTCAACATTCACTTCCTGCTCATTTCGATTATTTTGCCTCGTCCTCATAGAACACCCAGAATTTCTGTGTTCCGAACAGGATCAGAGTTACCGTCAGTATCAGCATAAATATGATCCAGGAGGAAGCACTGGCATAACCCATCTTGTGATAAGCAAAGCCATCGTTATAAAGCTTCAGGCCAAGCATATAGGTGGACTTGACAGGGCCGCCCTTTGTGATAACGAATGCTGACGTGAAGTTTTGCAACGCGTTGATCGTCTGCATAATAATCGTGAAGAAGATGATTGGAGTAATCTGTGGAAATGTGATACTAAAGAAGGATTGCACCTTATTTGCTCCGTCAATAGACGCTGCCTCGTATAAGGATTGGGGCACCTGCTTTAAAGCCGCCAAAAACATAACCATGGAGGAACCAAACTGCCATATTTCCAGTGAACTAAGTGTAGCGAGGGCAACCTTCGGATCTCCCAGCCAGGAGATCGGGGATACGTGAAGTGCCATCAATAGGGAATTCATCATTCCTTTGTCCATAAATAACAGCTTCCACAGGATCGCCACTGCGATGCTACCGCCAAATAGGGAGGGCAGATAGAATATTGTTCGTAAAATACCGATACCCTTTCTTGCCTTATTCAGCATTACCGCTACGGCAAGGGATAATAATATTTTACCCGGAACCGTCATTAGGGAATATACGATAGTAACTCTCAGGGATTTGTAAAACTCCCTATCCTTCGTAAATAATTTGATATAATTATCAAACCCGACAAAATTCATCTTTCCGAAGGCATTATAATTTGTAAAAGAATATAGAAAGGACGCAATAAAAGGATAAAGTTGTAAGACAAGCAGTCCGAACAACCAAGGTAATATGTAGATATATGCCTTATGACCCCTTTTCGCAATTTTTGAACTTTTCATTTACTACCACCTCGCTTGTAAGATTACCCACAGGAGCATATCATAACTCATAACTGTCTGTATCATAAGGGCATGGTTACCCTCCCTTCACACAGGTTGGAAAACAGACTCAACATTTGTCTTCCAAACAGTACATTATAGGGATGATACCATGCCCCTTTTATACAGACGTTATATTACATAAGTCCTTTTAGAAGAAATGCATTAAGGGATAAGAGTTATTGTGCGGACAGATAATCATTGATTAAGGCAACGACTTCTTTTGCTTCTTCCTCAGGAGTCACTTCACCGAATGCAACATTCTCATATGCATCACAGAGGATTGCAGTAACCTCTGCACTGGTTGTAAGGCCTGAATCTGACTTACCATTGTACTGCATACTTACATCAACAGCCATCTTGGTCAGAGGATTTAATTTACCTGCATCTAAGGAAATCTTCTGTGCTGTTTCTGTCGGAGGAACGGAACGAACCGTACCAAGGGTCTTCATTGCTTCTTGATCATTAAAGAAGAAGTTAAGGAACATTGCTGCTTCCTCAGGATGCTCAGATTTTGCATAAATACCAACATATTGAGGACAGTCATTTACCCAGCCGTCGCTCTTTCTGTCACTGAATAACGGTAATTGTCCTGCTATGTAATTCGGAGTCGGATTAGCAGCCTGCATTACATCTGCGGAGGAAGTATATCCAACGTAAGCAACATACTTACCAGCAATCCAGTTGGGATCGTCCTGGTTGTTAACACCATAGGTTGCCATATAGGACAACGGAACAGCTACATTGTTATCATATAATTCTTTGATAAAGGTTAATTGTTTCGCAAACTGTTCTTCAGTCACATTCAGGGTCTTATCAGCATCATTAATAATTGCTGCACTGTTCATCTGTCTTGACATTGCACGCATAATGAAAGGCATCATATAGGCCTCGTTACCGGAGATCAGGTACATCGTAGGATCATATGCCTGTACCTTCTTACCCCATTCAATCAGCTGCTCCCAATCATAAGGCTGTGTAAAATCGATTCCGATCTTATCTGCCAGATCCTTGTTAACTACGATTGCAGTACCTGCTTTTCCCATAGGAATAGCGTACTGGCTTCCGGAACCGAATTGTCCGTTGTTCTCTAAAAAGGTAGGATCAAAGAGTGAGAAATCGATGCTTGTTTCTGACAGATTTAAAAGCTGTCCCTGAGAATAGTATTCAGGAGCCGCACCGGTCTCCAGCTGGATCACATCCGGAGCAGTACCGGAGGAGAACTGGGTCATAAGCTTATCGTTGTAACCATCCTGAGCGCCGTACTCTGCTTCGATCGTAATCCAAGGGTACTTCTTCTCAAATAAATCAATTACTGCTAAAGTTGCTTCATGTCTTGCATCTCCGCCCCACCAGGAGAAACGAAGTGTCACCGGATCATGCTTTTCGCCGGCATCTGCACTCGGAGCCTCAGTTGCCTTAGCGGTGTCTGTTACCTGTGCGCTTGAATCGGTTGAAGCACTGTCAGTTTTGCCTTTGCCGCATGCTGCTAATGACATAGTAATCATTGCTACTAATAAAACAGCCAAAACTTTCTTCATTTTCATAAAATACCTCCCAAATTTATTATTGAAGCCCTATGAAATAGTGTCCTTCAATGATGTAATTTTATCACTTGTAGCACCGGCCAAAAAGGTATCCAGCCTAATATAAGAGTTCATAACTTACTGTCTTTTCTTCGGATAGTATCATTTTTACAGATTTATCTTCTTAATTACGCTTTCCTGCTTCTTCTTCCATTGGAATGGTAAAGCTGATTAACGTTCCCATATCCTTTTTACTCATGATATGAAGTCCGCTGCCCTCTCCGTAATGCAGTATTAATCGACGGTTCAGGTTCGTAAGTCCGATGTTCTTGGATTGGGGATCATTGATTTTAAGTTTAAGCTCCTTCAGAGTGTTTTTAGTCATCCCGCATCCATTATCAATCACATCTATACGGATATTCTCTTGTCTTCTGTGGATCTTAATTTTAATACAGCAGCGTTCACTCTTCGATTTGATGCCATGATTGACGCTGTTTTCGATGATCGGCTGAAGCATTAACCGGAAGACGGAGCATTTCAAAAGGGATTCATCGATTTCATAATAGGTAACGATATTATTGTTGAATCTGACCTCCTGAATCTCTATGTAAGCTTTTAAGTAATCTAGCTCCTCCTTTAGGGCAACAAATTCTGTTGGATTGGTCAACGCATATTTCATAATACTGGATAACTCCTGAATTAAGGTGTGAAGCGTGGACTGTCCACCGAGCTGCTTGAGCACCTCTAAATCCATGGTTTGGAGCGTATTGAATATGAAATGAGGATTAATCTGAAGCTGTAAGGCCATCAGCTCCGAAATCTGATTTTGGTGTTGCTTTTCTATCAGATTCGCCTGCATCTGATTGTTTTTGATGAAAAGGAAAAGGATATTATTTAGGATCAGATTATATTCGTCCTTTACAATCGGCTCCGGTTCTCCGATCACCTCTCCCCGCTCTGCCGCACTGAAGATGTCAACCAGATATGTGATATGTTTAAAAGCGCTTCGGGTTGTAACCAGAGAAAGCAGCATTACTATGACGAGATTAAGCATAAGAATAGCAATCGCCAGCTTGATAAAATCGTTCAGCCTTTCGGCAAATGCATCAAAAGAAATCATGGATACCAGATAAGACTGTTTGTAATCATCCGGCCTTACACTAATCAGGTAATACTTTTTATTAAATCGAATCCATTTCTGGTTCTTCGAATAATTTCCTTTTTCATGATATTCTTTTACGATATTCTTAAATATATCATTCTTAGGGTTCATATAGGTGACAATATCGGAGCTGGAATACAGTAAATCGCCCTCCTTATTCAGATAAAAGAAGTTTTGACCGGGATTTAGCATATCACTCAGTCTGTCACCAAAATCATCCGTCTTAACATTCAGTACAATTACACCTTTTGCATAGGACATACGCTGATAGATCGTAATGACATTTTTGGCTGTATCGTAGCTGTGCTTTTGGATGTCCCTTGTCTCAAAATACTGATTACTGTCTTTCGGCATCTTATTATAGTGATCATACCATTCCGTATCATAAAAGGTCATAAAGGAGGCAAGCTCGTCCGAGGAGGAGGACAAAAAATTATGCAGTCCATCCATATATAAATAGATCGAATCGATATACCTGTATGAGGTCTGGGCACTTGTCAGATAATTAATAATAGAATTCATAAAGATAATATCCCGATATTTCAAGACTTCATGACTCATCAGTTTTTTCATGGAGATCATGTACTGGCCATTTCTCATAGCAACATCCTGCTGATGAATAGAGCTGTATATGATATTGACAACATTATCATTAATACTGGTTAAGGTATTGGACCCCACCTTTTTGAAATCATCCTGTTGGGCCTTGAGCACCAGATATCCCATAATAGCGAAGATTGTAACCAGGGGGATAATCATAATCAATGCAAAGGTCCGAAAACGTTTCAAGAAAAATTTCTGCAGCATTGGTTATTAAGTCTCCTTTCTCTGACCGTTTCGATATTCCATCGGACTCACATTGAAGTACGCTTTGAATGCTCTGGAAAAATTCTTCGGATTATCATATCCTACATAAAAAGCAATCTCATAATGCTTATAGCTTGGGTCCATCAGCAGCTCGCATGCTTTTTCCATTTTGATACGATTCAGTCGCTCATGAAATCCGCAGCCTGACTTTTCCTTATAAATTTTTGATAAATAGTTTGGACTGAGTCCTACTGCTTCTGCTGCCCCTTCCAAAGAAGCCTTCTGATAATTGTTCCTTAAGTACTCATCCACACGCATTATGATCTCATTGTAGTATGTCTTGGGTTGCGGAGCTTCCACGACGCGTTTTCGATCCAGCTTTACTCTTATTCTGTCAAAGCATGCCACCAGTTCATCATAACGGATTGGCTTTAAAAGATAGTCACTGCTTCCGTAATGAATTGCAGCCCGCATATATTCGTAATCCTGATAGCTGCTGAACAGCACGATCTGGAGCTCCGGATAACGTTGAAGCTCCTTCGTTAATTCAATTCCATTCATCTCCGGCATCGATATATCAGTCATTACTACATCGACAGGGTTATTTTCCACATAGGTTAATGCACTTTTTGCATCCACAAAACGTGCAACCACCTCAAAACCAATATTATTCCACGGAAATAATTCCGAAATACCCTCCAATATCTTCTCCTCATCGTCAATAATGATTAAACGGTACATCGTATTCTCCTTTCCCCTCAATCAGATCATTGTCAAATAAGTAAGTATTAATAGAATAATTATAACATATGGCTTAATAACATAGTATAGGAAACAAAAAGAAGAATAAAAATGAAGAATTAACATAAGTTATGCAACTCAGCTATAATGATCTGTTGAGATGTCTATTGTCTTATCGAAAAAAGAAGGGTCTCGGATGTTTAATCATCTTCCGAAACCCTTCTTTTTCAATACTGATTGTCGCTCTATAATAAATCTGTTTAATTTGCTGCATGAGACTGAAAATAACTCATCATCGCACTGTTATCATGGGGGGCAAATAAGTCTCTTCCCTGCTCCAGAGCAAGTCGATAGGAAATCACCTGAACCGCTGTGGCAAATTCCAGACAGGAGAATTCTCCTCCTCTTACCTCAAAGGATAAATCATGGGTATCTACCGCATCTGCACCTAT
>JAEZLY010000096.1 GCA_023414985.1 Bacillota bacterium
AAACCATGGGATTTCTCGTGGCAGACCATGAAGTAAAGCTTTATGGCCATTGTAAGAAATGCAGGGCTAACAAATCTATTTAATCTAATCAGACAAATGTAACATGATATATTTGTTTATGATTGTATGTCATAATGCGATCATTTTATCTTATGCACTTAGTTAATGGATAAAAGATAGTACATAAAACCATTGGAGGTGCAATTATTTGAAAGAAAAGAACATAATGAAACAGACAGAATTGCAGGGAGTTAAGATTATTCCGCTGGGCGGATTGGAACAGATAGGTATGAATATCACAGCAATCGAATACGAGGACAGTATCATCGTCATCGACTGCGGATTATCCTTCCCCGAGGATGAGATGCTGGGTATTGACCTGGTTATCCCGGATGTAACCTATTTAAAGGATAATATTGATAAGGTAAAGGGCTTTGTCATTACACACGGACATGAGGATCATATCGGATCCCTACCCTATGTATTAAAAGAGGTCAATGTACCGATTTATGCTACGAAGCTGACCAATGCAATCATAGAGAGCAAATTAAAGGAACATAACCTTTTAAAGAATACCAAGAGAAAAGTCATTAAATACGGACAGTCGATCAATCTGGGCTGCTTCCGAATTGAATTCATCCGTACGAACCACAGTATCGCGGATGCGGCGGCACTGGCGATCTTCACACCGGCAGGTATCCTGTTCCATACGGGAGATTTTAAGGTAGATTTCACACCGGTATTCGGAGAGCCGATTGATTTGCAGAGAATCGGAGAGATCGGTAAAAAAGGTGTACTGGCGCTGTTGTGCGACAGCACGAATGTGGAGCGTCCGGGTTATACCATGTCGGAAAGCTCCGTCGGAAAGACCTTCGACAGCATCTTCGCAGATTATGCAAAGCAGAGAATTATAGTCGCAACCTTTGCTTCCAACGTGGACAGAGTTCAGCAGATCATCAATTCTGCAGCGAAATATAATAGAAAAATAGTGATCGAAGGCAGAAGTATGGTAAATATCATTACGGTTGCCAATGAGCTGGGCTATATCAAGATGGCAGATAATATGCTGATCGATATTGAACAGATGAAGAATTATACAGATGATCAGCTGGTGCTGATCACCACCGGAAGTCAGGGAGAGTCCATGGCAGCACTGCCCAGAATGGCAGCTTCCATTCATAAAAAGGTTTCCATTAAACCCGGTGATGTGGTAATATTAAGCTCTACTCCAATCCCAGGCAATGAGAAGGCAGTTTCCAAGGTTATCAATGACCTTTCCATGAAGGGAGCAAAGGTAATCTATCAGGATACCCATGTATCCGGACATGCCTGCCAGGAAGAGATTAAATTAATGTATACCCTGTTAAAGCCGAAATATGCGGTTCCTGTACACGGGGAATACAAGCACCTGATCCGTCATGCTGAGCTGGCTCAGTCTCTCGGTATTCCGAAGGAGAATATTTTCCTTCTCTCTTCCGGAGATGAGCTGACCCTGTCCCAGGATAGAGCGGCAATCACAGGCGAGGTTCCTTCCGGTGGTATTCTTGTGGATGGTCTTGGTGTCGGTGATGTGGGTAATATCGTCCTTCGCGACAGACAGCTGCTATCAGAGAACGGACTCATTATTGTGGTTATTTCTCTTGAGAAATACAGTAACGCTGTTATGGCCGGCCCGGATATCGTATCGAGAGGCTTTGTATATGTCAGAGAGTCAGAAAATCTGATGGATGAAGCCAGAGAAGTTGTAGAGCGGGCTTTGGATAAATGCCTTTCCAAGAATAATGCAGACTGGGGCAAGATGAAGACAGAAATCAAGGATTCCTTAAGTGATTTCATTTGGAAGAAGACGAAGAGAAACCCGATGATACTGCCCATTATCATGGAAGTATAAAGAAACCGAGTCAGTAACAAATCCGCAAGGATTCGGCAGAATGGAGATATGAGTGATGGCAACGAAATCCACAGCAATGAAATTAACATTAAAAATAACAAGCTTTATCGTCCGATTGCTTTTAAATATCATCTTTTATATTCTGGTGGTATTTTTGATTATTAATTTCAGCAAGTCGGCCTATGCCTTTGCATATCAGGTGTATGGACCGGTAACGCTGGATGAGGCACCGGGCCGGGAGGTCGTATTCCAGATTAAGAAGGGCGATTCCAAGATGGATATTGCTACCAGACTGGAGACTTACCGGGTCATTGAGAATAAGTATCCCTTTTATCTCAAGACAAAGCTTACGGAATATGTCATCATGCCTGGAACCTATGTAATCAATTCGGCCATGACCTATGACGATATTTTGGCTGTCATCACGGATTATTCCCAGTCAATCGTGAAGGATAAGGATTCGGAGAAAGCAGTGCAGCAGGAAAAAGAGCAAAGCGGTGCAGATACCTCCGATACCGATCAATCGACGAAAGACAACACGGATAATAAAAACACAGATAAAGAACTGTATGATGGAACGAATTCGGATACCGGTGCGGAATAAACGGGTACGGTACCTTTCAAACATCGGTGAAAGTACAGTTCAATACGAAATCCCGGATTAACAAAATGAAGTAACAGATAGAGAAATGAGGACATGCTATGATAGTAGACGAAAGAATAACAGCCTATATCAATTCCCTCGAGGCAGAATTACCTGAAACGCTTGCCTTGCTGGAGAAGGAAGCACTGGAAAAGCATGTACCCATCATAAAGAAGGAAACGCAGGGAGTATTGAAGTTTTTACTCCGCCTGCAACAACCCAGACAAATTCTTGAGGTCGGAACAGCCATAGGCTTTTCCGCCCTCTTTATGAGTGAATATAC
>JAEZLY010000142.1 GCA_023414985.1 Bacillota bacterium
GCTTCCATCAGGGTTATTCCCTGTTCCGGTTTGAAGGTACCGTTCAAGTATCCATACATCCAACCCTTGCTGACAGCGGTCTTTATGTAAGGGGCTGCCCAGTAGCTCTTTTTTACATCCTGAAAGAGGGACGAATGATTGGTCGGGACGATCAGATCTTTCTGATCCGACAGATTAACCAGCAGCTGAGCATACTGAGCCCTGGTAATCTTGGTCGCAGTTGTCTTAATCTCACCCTTATCTGTCTTCATAATATTTAATGCACTCACTACTTTCTTTGCATTTCCTGATGCCGCCAGGGCCGGGGTTGTCCCAGCCGCCGTAAGTGTCGCCGGCACCAGGAGAATGGTTGCTAACAGTAAAGCTATCACTTTTCGCATTTTCAGTCTCCTTCTACATGAAAATTTATATATCATCTACCATTTATGGTAATGGATAACCATGAACAAATTGTGTATTAAATGTGATGGAATTTTGAGGTCTCTATAAACACAGGATAAAATTTTAAAAGAAAACCCCGAATTTCCAAACAGTTTGTTGGAAATTCGGGGTTTATGATGATTGATTTATTACTATTCTATAAAGGATTAATAATGTACAGTAAAGCTGTTGACAGCAGAAGCCAGTACGAGGGAAATATTCGAGTAGGTATTTTCATCCGTCCCCTTCTTTCTGACATAGATGGTACAACCTTCCGGAGCGGCTGATGAGGTTAAGGTCATCAGTGCAGTGGAGCTTACCGATCTCCAGCTGGCTGTCTCTACACTAAAGTCTGCCTCTCCTCTGATTACCGTATACTCATATACATTTGAAGAGGACGCATTGTTAAATTGCATTACAAGCTTTCCGTTTAAGTAATAGTAGGTGACATCATAGGTGTTGCCGCCGATGGTGGGCGGAGCAGCCTGGGCAGGAATCTTAAGCTTCTGGGTCTTTGAATAGGCGGAGGAGGTCGTAGCTTCCTTTCGGATGGAAAGGGTCACAGCTTTTGCTCCGTTTTCATAAAGGACTGACGGTGCAATATCTGTGAGAGATATGGTTCCGTCGCATTCCATCCACAAACCGCTGTCCGTATCATAATACTCCATCGTGGACGTGGTGTTCAGTGTAAGCCTGGAGGAATTTACCTTAACCGCGGGTGCCGATAACTGAGCAGGAATGGTAATGCCGATCTCAGTACTGGGACGTGAACCCACGTTCGCTGCTCCGCTACCCATAACCTGAGGAATACGAATGATGATCTTTGCACCTTTCAAGCGGAAACATTCTATCGTATCTTTAAAGGTTTGATAGGAGCCGGAGCTTTCCGTGAAGCTCACCTTATTCCAGTAATAATCAGCCGCATTTCTCCATTCAAAATAGTTGGCGTCGTCCATGGAAGTAAATGTAAATTCATTTTCGACCTTGTCATACTCCGCTGCAAAATCCGTATTCTGTGCAGGAAGAGAAATCTGTTTCACAGTCTTAGCAGAATCTCCTTTAAAATACAGAGTCACATCACCGGTAGCTGATACCCAGGAGATATCCATGGAATAAGAGCTCGAAGTACTGTTGTAGGTCGCGTCCAGCTCCTCCCAATTTACATTATCGGTGGAATAATATACGATATCATTATTATTGTTATATACCTGTAAGGTCAGATTCTCATAATCGATCGTCCCAAAGGATACTGCAGTAGCCGTTGCCGCAGATGCTGTATAAACTTTCTCCTGCTCCTTAGGCTGAAAAGCCAGTATCCCAAAGAGGAACAGGATCGTCAGAAACAGGAAGCCGCCCTTCTTGATCATTTTGGTATGGTTATGATTCAGAGTTGCTTTATTCTTTTTGTTCTTCATTTTCATTCTCCTCCGTTCTCCGTTCTCCATAAGCTTAATTAGTAGCATTCAGCAGTGTAAGCTTGCAGCCGGTTTTGATAGAGAAGCCATTGCTTAATGTAATCACTATATTATTCGTTGTTGTTGAATTCGTAGTAAGCTTATTAATCTTCGCATTTGACAGATAAATTGTCGCCTTTCCGCCTGATATCTTCGCAGAACCGAAGATGGAGGTTCCTCCCCAAGTGACATCAGCCACACTTACGCCGTAGGAGGTTTTGAATATGGACAGATCCAATGTGTAGGTAATTACTTCTTCTGTTACGGTCGTGCTGGTGCCATCGGAATTCTTTACCGTCGAGGTCTTTGTCTCCTGCAGGCTTCCTTCCGTAATGGACCAGGCGATCGGAGTGCCCTGTAATGTAGCCGTATCCATCAAGGTAATCGTAATCGCTTCATCCAGAACCTCACCGTTATTTAATGTAATTTCCAGTGGAATTGCCGTATTCGTGATATCAATCAGCGAGGATTGTTCAAACTTGTTGACATTTACCGTAACTGTAGCAGTTGCAATCTTCTTGTTGTCTTCATTCGTATAAGAACCGTAGGTAACGGAATAATCACCATTGCTTAAGGATAAGGTATATCCATCCAGCTTCAGTGAACTGATGGCTGTATCTATCGCGGTGAAGGTATTTACTGCGGAAGGATCCGGTACCTGCTGCGTTCCTAAATCCAACTGGAATTTAAAGCTGGCATCATCGCTGGCATCATTGGATAAATATACTCTGGCGAAGCTTGTCGCATATTCGTTTGTATCATCATCCGCAGGATTATTTACCTTAGTTGCGGGATACAGATAAAGCAGAACACCTGCAGTTGAGGTACTTGTAATTACGTCGGAATTTGCCAGAGTCATCTTCGCATACAGCATCTGCTCCGTTGCTGTATCGATGCTGGAAGTCGAGGTTATCTTCGTGGTAATGATGTATTGATCGTTCGTGCCTATACTGTCGGCATTCTTCACAACCGAACTCTTACAGGTTACCGTTCCTTTATTAATTCCGTAGGAATCTAAGAAGCTGATAGAGGATACGGTGGTCTGTGTTGCACTATATAAGGTAAAGGTAAGATAGCTCGAGGTCTTTGCCTGTTTACAGACACCTGCCGTGGAAATCAGGGTTGTCAGGGAAGATGCCACAGGAGAAGCCGGATAGGTAACCCCGCTCGAACCTGAGATATCTGTTTCTAAAGATGCTAAGGCAAAATCGTCAGAGGTGGAAGCATTCACAGACTTCTTTCTGACATAGATATGACAGCCGGTGGCAGCCGTATTCTTATTCAGGGATACTGCTGTACTTGAGGTAATTGCTGTCCAGACTGCCTTCTGGTAATTTATTTCCTTATCCTTCTCCACAATTGTATATTCGAAGGGTACGGTAGTACTTGCAGCCTTGACCTGTAAGGACATGGTTGTTGAGCTTGTATAATTCAGCGTAATACCATAGGTATTCATATTCGGAGCACCCTCCTGTACAGGAATCTTTACAGTGGTAAGCTTTGATACCTGATTGGCACTGGTCGCATTGGTTCTGAACTGCAGTGTTACTGCTGTCTGTGAAGATTCGGAACCGTATAATGCGCTTGGAGCAACATTCTTTAAAAGAAGATTCGAGGTTGAACTGACTGTGGTCCAGTCCGTCGCCGTACCGTCACTGTTTAAAGTTCGGTACGCCATACCCTTTTTCACCGCTATCATAAATGCGGAACCATCCACTGTTATGGTAGGTGCCGATGCTTTTTTCGGAATTGTTATGGCTACTTCCTTACTTGGACGTGAGCCGATCGAGGATGCGGTTCCGTTCATCGGAGCAAGCCGGTAATAAACGATTGCACCATTGGTGCACAGATGATTCATTTCAGTTGAGATCGTAGAAGTATTTACCACATTCCAGGTAGTACTTCCCTTCTTTCTCCATTCAATTGTTCGGGAACCGACATTACTGAAGGACATGGTTCCTTTCACTTTGTTATAGGTTGCTTTAAAATTAGTGATCTGTTTGGGCAAAATGACTGAGATTACTGAGGTAGAGGAATTACCCTTAAAGGTCAGAGTATAATTCTTTGTTACGGAGATCCAGGAGATATCCATGGTGATTGTATTGTCGGCGCTTATTTTACCCGGGACTGCCTCCCAATTCTTCTTGTAGGAATCCGAGAAATACACCTCGGTATCCCCGCTGTTCAGCTGAAGTGTGATGGTACTGTTCTGGTAGTTGATTTCCTTTACGGAAATACTGGATGCCGCCTCGACGCGTTTGGATAATAATAAAGCAAATATCATCATCAAAAAAAGAGATGAAGTTAATCTCAAAATCCTGCGAAGCTGTGCCCTTTTGCTTTTGTCTACACGCATATTTCTTCCTTAACCTTTCCTTAAGCCTTTGTAAAAGCCTTCTTTTTATGTGATATGAAATGTTTAACCTCCCTGTAGCCATACATATCCGTCTTATCTGCTTGTTTTCCTATTGCAGATCGTAACCTGCTGCTTTTCCTATTGTAACGCAAATTCTGGAAAAACGCAAAACTGATTACATTTTTTCAAGAATAAGTCATCATAGAAAAAGGATGCCATATAACATATCGGCAAAAACAAGCCGTAGTATGACATCCAATGGTAAAAAAATGACTGTTAATTTATGGCTGCCGAAAGTAATTCTTCATTTCCTCTTCCTTTTTCTTAACAGCGATCAGCTTGTCAATATGTTTGCCAAGGGATATAAGTACCTCCCTGGGTTCCATTTCCACCATCGGATAAGTGATGGTAGCAATCGCAATCTTGAGTTCAGAAAGCTCAGGGTTATCCTTTACGACGAGCTCAAAGTAATCCATGGTTTTATTCTGTATAAGATCAACATTTGCTGCAGTGCAATAGGGAAAGACACCGATGAAGGTCTGGGAACCATAGTATTCAAATACATCTGTTTCCCACAAATTCTTACGGATATCCGAATAGAACTGATCGATTGCCCGCAGGTATTTATTCTCCATGAATTCGCCTGCTTCACTGCTCAAATCATAGAGTGTACACATAAGTACGGTTATCTCATATTTTCCTTTTTGTGCTTTTAGAAATTCGGTCTTCAGATAATTCACAAGGCTGAAGCTGATATGTACTTCTTCCGAAACCAATTCCCTCTTAATTCTTAATGCAGCTAATATCTTCTCTTGAAGGATCACATCATCAAAGGGCTTCAGAATATAGTCGGCAGCACCCTCTGCCATACACCGGATAAAGGGTTGTCTTTTATTATTTGCTGTAATGACGAAGACCGGAATATTTGGTTTTTTCTCCTTAATTCTCATTAAGGTCTCGAAGCCTGTATTCAGATCATATCCGAGTTCCATGATGATCAACCGGACATTTCTTTCCTCCTCAGTCAGGATATTGAAGAGTTCATCGGAATTCGCCGCTTCATAGACGTGAATGGCACAGCCCTGAAGCAACCCGGCTATCCTGCGTCTCATGAGACTGACATCATCCATGATAATTATTGCATCTTCTCTTGCTCCCATTCCTGTTCCTCCAATAATAAATTATCCCTGGTAATTTATCCTGCGTCTCACTCCGGCCGCAGTCAGAACTTTTTACGTAATTTTTATCTATTATACTATGAATTCCTGTAAATGCAATCGTACCAATTTCCTGTACCCCTTACAACTGAAGCTTGTTTCTGATTTTTCCCCAGATAGTTCCCTGAAAGTAACGGTAAGCCGCATCAAACAGAAATAATGCCACCTGTCCTCCCAGTATGAGTAATCCGAGAATCAGTCCTTTGATCTCCCCCGGGTAGATCAACTTTGGGAAAACCAGCAGCATCGGCAGAAACATCAGGTTAAAGATAAGATACTTTAATACCCAGTAAATCCTGGTTCTCAAGTCTGTCTGAGATGCGCTCTGCTTCTTCTGCAGATGAGACAGCAGGTCAAAGGTATATTCTATGATCAGTATATATAAGCCCATTGCTGCAAAAGTAATAATGTACAGCTTATTCGGAGCAAGCATCACGCTGACCAGGACTGCCGCAAGATAAAAACCTGCACCAATCCGTATATTGCTTTCTCTGATTGCGATTCCGACACCGAAGGAAGCCGCTGCCAATAAAAACAAAGTATTAAATTCAAAAACACCGCTAAGTATGACAAGAACAACTGTAACTGCCAGCAGCAGTCCCAGAAATGCAAGCTTTTTCGCATTTAGCAGCATGAAATCAAATCTCCTCCCATACATTCACATAAGGAATCGGCACACCAAAGATCGCAGCAAAGATTTCCGGCATTGTAGCCGCCGCCGTAGCCCGTGTTATTATAACGGGAGCCCTGATATCTCTGGTTCTGCCATTGTAATTGATTATACAGATTTGTATATTCCGGATTATTCGGCTCCATATTCATTGCCTGCTGGATATGGTCCGCAGCCATGACATTGTTGCCCAGCCCGGCATTGGCTGCAGCGCTGTAATAATACCATCTGGCAGTTCTGTTGGTGATTCCTGATAACACATTTAAAGCAGCACGGTACTGTCTGGCATTGATATAGCTTGCCGCTGCATTCAGCTCAGCGGGATCGCTTCCGCTGCCCCCATAGTAGGAGGAGCCACCTGTATAAGATCCATTTTGATAAGAAGAAGCAGAGCTGCTGTAGCCGTTCTCTCGTTCCTTCATAATCTGATCGTAAGCTTCCTGGACTTCCTTGAATTTTTCCTCCGCAAGTCCCGCCAGCGGATTGTCAACATAGGAATCCGGATGGTATTTTCTGCTCAATTCTCTGTAAGCCTTCTTAACTTCTTCATTGGTTGCATTCGGTGATACATCAAGTACCTTATATGGATTTGTTATCATTGTCCTGTTCCTTCCTTTTGCTTCTCTCTTTTTGTATTGAATCAAATCTGGTCCATACACCGTCATATAGAATATTGTGAAGAATATCTGCATCCAGCAGGCAGGGAAGCTTCTCGAACTCCCTGGTACATTCTGCCATCATCATTGTAAGATAATTACGTATTTCTTCGTCAAAGCCTTCCTTTTCCTCAATCTGACGGAAGGGATTATAACTGCCATGCTTCTTATCCTTCTCTAAATCATCATATGCATCCAGGATATAGATATACTTGCCGAGATAAAATCCCATGCGCCGGAGCGTATCCTGCCATACATCCTCTCGATATAAGAATAGTTCTCCCATCAATTCGCCAAAGCAGCCGGAAACCACATCGATCTCTGTCTCCGCTCTTTGTTCACATTCCTGAAGCTTTAAGAGACTTTCCCGGATAACCCTGCATTGCCTCGGGTAGTGCTTCTCTATTCGTCGATAGGCCTTCTTCAAAGCACCGGCACCTGCCAAGCCGGCAATATTCTTCTCGTCCTTCCAATCATCCAGCAAGTGGTGATAAGTCAGTGCAATGTTCATATCCGCAACATATTCGGTAATTTCATTGACCAGAGTATCGTGCTTCTTCACCGGATGCACCAGACACCGGTTTTGCAGCTTTTTTGTCTCGGTTTCATAAAGCGAAGTCAGAAGCAGAATTAAAAAAGTCATATCATAGGACAGGGTCATCTGACCGAAACGGCCGAATTTATCCTTCAGTGTTTTACACAGTCCGCAATAATATGCTTTATATTTGTAGAAATCCTTCATCTTTAATTCCGGTTTGTATACATTCACATAGCCGAACATGCTTGTCTCCGTCTTCTTCATCCGCTGAGATTGATAATTTTTAAAGTATATCACAGATTTCATATAAGTGAAATGATTATGGCTAAAAATCACAGAATTTTAATTATTTATTAATTTTAGTCATGAAAAAACCAAAAGCCGCACCGCAGAAGCCTCCCGCGATATGGGCAAGATGTGCAATTCCATCCGATACTAAAAGGCTGTCCGTGATTTCTTTGCCAAGGTAGATTACCACTACGAGAATTAGAGTCAACGGGAGCTTTCCCTTCTGCATTCCGGCTACAGAGGATAGGACAATCATCATGAATACGATACCGCTTGCCCCAAGTAAGGCACTGTTCGGGAAGAATATCATATAAACTATTCCGGAAATTACAGCTGTAATGGCGAACATCTTTAATAACGGCACCGAGCCGTATTTCTCTTCTAGCAGCGGGCCTAACACCAGAAACAGTACCATATTACCGGTATAGTGACTCCAGTCAGCATGTCCGAGCACATGGGTAAATAACCTGATATAGGTCAATGGATTCGATAACGAGGATCGATAGGTACAAAAGAGCAGCCTTGTCGTTTCACCCTTCGACAGATATCCCAGAAGCACTACTACAAAGGAGATTAGCACGAAGGTTAGTGTTATAGGTGCATTATATTGAAATATTCCCAAGCTGGGTTTTATTTTTTTCATTCGCATTCCTCTCTCAATTTATGATTTCAGAAGCTCTGCAGCTCCTTACGGATTTTGCAGACAATCCTGCAAGCCTATGATGCTTCGATTATAGCATACTTACACAGACTTTACCATAAGTGGCTGTTGCAAGTAATATATAACATAGAAATAGAAAGGGCCAGCATTCCGGGGAAGCTAGCTCTTTCTAATTCGTGGTGCTTTCTGTATTTTGCAGCAGCACCTTATATCATTCTTTTATTTTGTGTTTTCTGCAGCCTGGAAGATTGATGATTCCTTCATCTTCAACGTAAACGGTACTTCGATGGCCGTTGCTGCTACTACCAGAAGCATCGGCAGGATAACGGAGCCGGCTGCACCGTTGATTGCTTCAAAGATGACAACAAAGAGGGAGCCTGAGATCTGGCCCATCAGCAGGATTAATCCAAACGAGGTCCCTTCCTTGACAGGATATGCTACTTCAGCACCATGCTGGAACAGGATTGGCGCTACTCCCATGACGGTAAAGCCCGCCAGACCGGAAACCAATGCCACCAGTGTGAACTCCGATAGATAGGTCAATCCCAGATAAAGCGGTACAAGCAGGGTAATCGCAGCCACAAACATCGGTGTCCTTCTATGTAGTTTATCTGAGAGAATCGGTAGAATAACCGCGCCGGCTACACCTGCTATGACAAATACCGCTCCCACGATACCCGCCTGATCCGGTGTTAAGCCGCGAGGCTTTAATATTGTCTCAATCAGAGTAAGCAGGGTATTAAAAATACCCATGGATATGAATACGATAACCAATACATAGATAAAATTACGGTTCTTAAACAAACGAAGCATTGAGCCAATGCTGATCTCTTCCTTTTCCGCTTCCGGTCCCGGAGCGCTTCTTGGATGCTCTCTGGTAAATGCGATTGCTATCACAGCACAGATACAGGCAATCACTCCGTACACCTGATAGACCAGTACGACACCGTTTTTCTGTACTAATATCGGTGATAATACCATTGCAATAACAAAGCCGAGATACTGAGCCATCGTAAGGATGCCGGATGCTATAGAACGCTCCGTCAGCGGAAACCAATTGGCAGGGACCTTGGTAGAGATATTCAGCAAAAACGGCTGACCGATTGCAATCGCAAACTGGCAGGCCAGAACGATACCGAATTGATTCGCAAATACAATTCTTAAAATACCGAATACTGCCGTAATCAGGCAGCCGATGGTTAAGGACTGCCGATATCCGAACTTATCGATAACCCAGGATGCCGGGAATGTAAACAGGATATACATGATCATATAACTTGTGCTGAACATGGATATCTCCAGGCTGCCGACACCGTAATATTCTGCTGCCAGGCTTGCCACCGGTGCAAGAGTCAGCCAAAACATCTCCGTACAGATAATTGCCGGAACGATTGCCGCCAGTATCACCCATCGATACCCAAATACCTTATATTGTGTTTCCAAGAAACCTCCTCCTTTTCCTCCACCCGTTCATTTGGAAATTCAAATCTATCCACAGATTTTATTATATACAGTTCAAACGCATCTGTAAATCTTTCCGTTATTTGGATTTCTTGGAATAGCTCTTCTGATATACCAAATGCATCAGAAGGCATTCCGGACGGCTTAGAGTTTTGGCTCCCTGATACAGCTCGGCTCCTATCTTTGTGTGGGCATTTTTCTCCATTACGATACGGACTGCCTGTAGATCGGATTTTGATCCGGCGCAGCAAATAGCTCCCGCACCCTGAAGCAACACACCGAGTCTGCCCTTCAGTGCCTTGATGCAGGCTTTGGAGGAGTCATCCTTACTACAGCGGGCATTGACTCCGACAATCTGTGCAAAATCATCCAGATAAGGCTTTAAGCTCCCACCCGCCATGGATAATGCCACCAGGGCAGGATCCTTATCCTGAGTGATATAATTGATATCATTGCGCGTCTGATAGATCCGGCTATGGATCAGAGCTTCCTTCGGCATAGGATCAGTAAAACGATACGTCTTCTCCTCCTTATCTTCCAGGACAAAGCCCTCCGTTGTTCGATAGCTGCTATAGTAGGACGGTACCTCCTCAGCAATCCGCAGCGGCTTGCCGGAAGCCTTGGTCAGATAGAATTCATATCTGCGGTTGGCATCATATTCCTTTTCGCCGCTCTTCTCCAGATAATTCTCCTTCAGAAACTTTTCACAGGCCTCCTCCAGTTGTCTGGCCGCAAAGAAGGTCTCTTCGTAATTTGTTCCATAACAGAGCGCACCGTGATGAGCCATAATGACCGCATGGCCCTGATTTCCTTTCAAAGCTGCTTCCACACCCTGTTTCAGCTTCTTCGTACCGGGCAAACCATATGCTGCAATCGGAACGCGGCTGCCTAACCGATCATAACCTTCGGACGGCATTTCTGATAATGCCATGGCACTGATCACCGAAGCATATTTCTGGTGGGTATGAATTACAAAATTCATCTCTGGAAAGGTCTGATAGATCAAAGCATGCAGCCTTTTTTCAGAGGAGGGCTTGATCTCACCGTCATAGGAGCAATCCTCCGTACGGCAGACTACGATTTCCTCCATCGTTAAAGTCTCATAGGTCCTTCCGCTCGGGGTGATCGCAAAGGTATCCTGATCCATACGGCAGCTGACATTCCCCCAGGTTCGGGCAATCAACCCCGAATCAATCAGTGCAAGACCTGCTTTTATTACAAGCTGCTTCGCAATTAAATTCTGCATGGTACACCTCCTAATTGAGGAAATTGCGCTTCCGGCTCAGACCCGAGCGAAACCGCAATTCCCTGATTTCTATTAAAATAAAGTTGTATTATGCCTCATTTACTGCTACATGCCGGAATACACGCTCAAATCTGCTCAAAGCATCATCGATCATCTCTTCCGTATAGGCTGCGCTGGTATATAATCTGCTGCCGGCCAGAGTAACAAGTCCCTCCGCCATATAGGCAGCTCCCATATGCTCCATTTCCTTCTTACGGACAGAGGTTTCATGCAATATCTTCGGAATTGTCCAGGGCTTTGACCAGTTAATGGAGAAATGAGTAGTTCCTACTGTCTCAAGATGGCATACGGAACCCTGGTTATAAGCCACAAAGGGAAGGTTGTATTTCTTAATCAATTCCTGTAATCCTCTGGTCAATCTGTCGCCCATCTGTCCGGCCACCTGTGCCGCATTGGTCCGTTCGATCTCGCACAGAGTATAATAACCTGCAACGCAGCTGATCGGTGTTGCTGCCATCGTTCCGCCGATTAGCGCTTTCTTTACCTTATCTCCGGTCTGAATACCTGCAGCCAGGTATTTCATGTATTCTTTCTTTCCTCCGAGACCGCCTGCTCCGGGATATCCTCCTGCCACAACCTTACCGAAGACGGTAAGATCCGGAGCTACGCCGAAGTAACCCTGGGCTCCCGACATACCCATACGGAACGCAGTTACTACTTCATCAAAGATGAACAGTGCACCGTATTTTCTGCAGAGTGCCTCCACTCCTTTGTTAAAATTCATATCGACACATCTGGTTCCGCTCTCCGGTCCGATCGGCTCAATCATAACAGCCGCTGTTCCGCCGTGCAGTCTGTTCCTTCGCAGCTTCCGTTCCAGATCCTTTAAATCATTCGGGAAGAATTCCTGGGTATGGCTGAAGCAGAAACGAGGCACACCATGTGCCTGAGTCCATTTTGAGCCCGGAATTCTAATGCCGTAAGCCAGCTGATCGCTCCAACCGTGATATGCTCCGCCCATCTTTATGATGTTCTTCTTGCCGGTGGCCAGCCTTGCTACGCGGATGGCTGCCATACAGGCCTCAGTTCCCGAACCCAGCATACGGAACATCTCCACTGTAGTGAAATTTTCCGATATCTTCTTGGCAAGCTTATATTCAAATTCATGGAATAATCCTGTAGAGGGTCCGCAATCATTCAACAGCTCGATCACCTTATTCCGTACAAATTCCGGATTGCTTCCGAGTACGGTAGGTCCACCCGCCTGCAGGAAGTCATAATACCTGTTGCCGTCAATGTCATAAAGATAAGCTCCCTGCGCTTTGTTAAACACCAGAGGGAAGGGATAATTGAATGCAAGATTATGCTGAACACCTCCGGGTATCAGCTGCTTCGCTTCCCCAATCATTGCCTTGGATTTTGCACATTTCTGGTCAAAATATTCCTTCTCATATCGTTCCAAAGCTTCTGCACTGATGCTGGTAATCGGTTTCTGAATGAGCTTAGAAAGTTCCTGGTTCACCTTCTTCGCGTCCGGGTATTCTGAAATTGAATAACGGGTATCCATACCAAATCCTCCTTTATTTTACCGAAATGAGTGATGGCTCACTTTTTAATTTGATTATAACACTTTGGTAGTAAATGTCAATGTTTATCAGGGAAAACACCGCTCAGGAACCACAAAATAGTTTTAATATTGCAATTTTTGCATTTTGTGGTAAACTAGTTGTGAGTAATGACTCATATTTGCTGTGGAGGTGTCATTTTGACAGATTTATTCTTACGAATACCCGAGGAAAAAAGGAACCGTATTTATGATTCGGCCATCAATGAATTTGCCGTCTTTGGTTATGTTAATGCCAATACCAATAAAATTGCACGTAATGCAGGAATTAGTGTGGGAAGTCTTTTTCAGTATTTTGATAATAAAGAGGACCTATTTCTTACCACAGTAAAGCATTGTGCTTCTATATTAAAAGAAACCCTGGAGAAAATCATGACAGATGAGGAGGATATCCTGCTCAAGGTGGAGAAACTGCTTCGTACAATCCAGAAGCATTCCAGGGAAAATATGAATATGATCCGTCTCTATAATGAGATGGCTACGCAAAGTAATTCCCACATTATCTGTGAAACCGTCGGAGAGCTGGAGTCTATGACAGCACAACTGTATTCCTCTCTGATTGAAAAGGCGCAACAGGAAAATGAGGCCAGATCGGATTGTGATCCGAGAATGTTTGCTTTTCTTCTTGATAATCTGTTTATGATGTTTCAGTTTTCCTATTCCTGTGATTACTATCGCGAACGCTTCAAGCTATATGTCAGCGAAGATATCTTCGAGCAGGACGATTTCGTCATAGAGCAGTCCTTAAAATTCATCAAAGCGGCTTTTACCAATAAGACCCGGTAAGCAGCCCTAAGCTGCCGCGCCTAATAATATATCTAAGCTTTGTATAAACCATACAGCCGAGTCGGTGATGGCATACGATACGGCAGACGGAGGACACGATGGCAGGATCCTATCTTATCGCTTATGATGTTGGTACAACGGCAGTTAAAACCTGTCTTTTTCAGGTGGAAAGGAAAATCGAGCTGATTGCCTACGCAAGCTGCGCTTATCCCCTAAAGCTTTTTGAGAACGGTGGTGCGGAACAGAATCCCGAGGATTGGTGGAATGCTATGTGCAGCACCACGAAGGAAGTTCTTGAACGTTCCGGGGTGGCTCCGGAGAAGATAGCCGGACTTTCCTTCTGCTCTCAGATGCAGGGTCTGGTCCTTGTGGACAGACAAGGCAACCCCGTCCGGCCTGCCATGAGTTATATGGACCAACGTGCAGAAGACGAATTAAAACTGGGTATGGCTCACGGCCTTCAGATTGCAGGCTGTAATATCATTAAGCTTCTGAAATCCCTGATGATCACCGGTGCTGTAGCCGCCAGTGTCAAGGATCCCGTCTGGAAATATAAATGGGTCGAAAAGAACGAACCGGAACTGTTCCAAAAAGTATACAAATGGCTGGATGTAAAGGAATATCTGATTCTAAAATGCACCGGCAGCTTTATCATGACAACAGATTCGGCCTTCGCAACACTGCTGTATGATACCAGAAAGGGTCATTCCGGTTTCAGCAAGCCGATGTGTCGAATGCTAGGTGTTAATCCGTCCCATTTACCGAATGTTACGCTTTCTACAGATCAGGCCGGAGGCCTGACCGAAGGAGCCGCAAAATTGCTCGGTCTATCAGTAGGAACACCCGTATTCGGCGGCGGCGGAGATGCTTCTTTGATCGGCATAGGTGCAGGTGCTGTAAAAAACGGCAGCACCCATATTTACTGCGGAACCTCAGGCTGGGTATCCACTGTTGTAGATCATAAGATTGTCGATACTGCAGCCATGATTGCAGCCATCATCGGCGCACGGGACGGGTATTATAATTATTTTGCCGAGCTGGAAACCGCAGGGAAATGTCTGGAATGGGTGAAGGATCATCTGGCTCTGGACGAGATTGATATCTATCTTGAGAAAAAGAATGTGACGGAAGCTTATGAGACAATCTATACCAGTCTGTATGATTATATGATGGACACAATCAATAAGATCCCTGCCGGCTGCAACGGAGTCATTTTCACTCCCTGGCTGCACGGTAACCGCTGCCCCTTTGAGGATCCGCATGCCCGCGGCATGTTCTTCAATATCAGTCTGGATACCGGTAAAACACAGTTAATCCGTTCCGTCCTGGAAGGAGTCTGCTATCATATGAAATGGATGCTGGAAGCACAGGAGAAAAAGATTTCCACCTCGAATACCATTCGGTTTGTCGGCGGTGGTGCCCTCTCCTCCCTGACCTGTCAGATTCTTGCCGATATTCTGAACCGGAAGATCGAGACTGTCCCCAATCCTCAGAATGTGGGTTCCGTCGGTGCAGCAATCACTGCAGCGGTTGGACTGCAACTGATTGAGAATCTGGAGCAGGCTGACGAATTCATACATATCTCCGAGACCTTTCTGCCCAATCCAAAGAACAGATTGGTATATGATCAGGGGTATCGAACCTTTAAACAGTTGTATCAATCAAACAAGAAGAATTTTTCTGCTATGAATAGGTGAAAAGTAGCCAGGCTA
Organism: Bacillota bacterium; assembly: GCA_023414985.1. Classification (GTDB taxonomy): domain Bacteria; phylum Bacillota; class Clostridia; order Lachnospirales; family Lachnospiraceae; genus Mobilitalea. The sequence goes on from JAEZLY010000142.1 coordinate 15,090, forward strand.
CTACCCCAAACGCCTATTTCATATTATTTGCCCACATATCGTTATAAACATAAAAAGAGGGATTAACCCCTCTTTTTATGCGTCAGGTCTCTACTATTCTCTACTTTTCTCTACTTTTTGAATGCTTCCAGTCTTTCCCGCGCGTTCTGATCATAGTCAATAATATCCTTTACCTTACCGCAGGGGAAGGTATCACAGCTGCCGCAGTTACTGTACTGCTTTTCTGTACTGCAGCTTCGGATATTACAATTATCACAATGGAAAAAGCGTTCTTCTGACAGGCACCCTCTGCAATACATCTGCTCTGGTTTCAACTCTGCATGAAACATCTTCCCCCATTCCTCAGCCGTTTTCTTCCGAAGCTCATCATCGTTATTGACAGTTGCTATGTAGGTCGGACATTCATTACAAAGCAAACCGCAATAGGCTAATATCTGACTCATCCTTTCTACCTCCTTATGATTATGTTACTGCTTCCTATTTTGTTACTACGCTATGTCTACCAATGCTGTCATTGTTCCCTATCACATCTATCATAACGGTATTAATATGACATCTGTATGTCATATTAAAAAAGAATATTTTCTGATTTATCTATTGTGGCGAAAAATCCTCACTTATTTATCTGTTATGCCAAATGTACTTTACTGCCTATTTATGGTAAGCTTAAGGAAAGCCTGGGCATTTATTCCATCCTAAAGGAGGAGTGTATGTCTCAATTCAAAAAAGTCTTTCTATCTGTTTTCCTATGTTACCTGATCTTATTTCTGTCTCCCATTGTCCCGACCATTCCCGCAAAAGCTGACTCCCTTGGTTTTGTGATCTTATCTGAGTACCATGCAACCGTCAATGTCGGAGAGGAATTCTATCTGATTGCGATCACTACCACCGGCGCTATGCCCTCCTGGAAAAGCAGTTCCTCAAGGATCGCCGCCGTGAATACCTATGGTAAGGTTACCGCTAAAAAGCCCGGTACCGTAACTATAACAGCAAAAATCAAGAATGGAGAAGCCTCCTGTAAGGTAACCGTAAGAAAGACCACGGTTACCTTGAGCCAGACCTCCCTGTCCCTGGAACGCGGCCAAAGCTTGAGCTTAACAGCTGCTGTCTCCAGCCGTTCACCGGTGGTCTGGAGGAGCAGTAAGAAAAGTATCGCCACCGTGGATGAGAATGGTCTTGTTACCGCTATTAAGCCGGGAGAGACTACCGTTACCGCTGCTGCAGACGGGACAAGCAAAAGCTGCAAAGTTAAGGTGGTTTTTCCTACTGTGAAGCTTAGCACATCGAAAATCAAGCTGTATCGGGGTCAGACCGTCAGTCTGACTGCCACTGTCTCGTCCTCTGCTTCCCCCACCTGGAAAAGCAATAAGAAAAGCGTCGCTACCGTAGATGAGAACGGGACTGTTACTGCACTAAAACATGGTTCGGCTATCATTACCGCCACGGTAGATACCATTTCCAGAAGCTGTGAAATCATCGTAGAGCCTCCGGATATCACTCTTACCCCTGCAGAGCTGACTTTATTCACCGGTGAAGAAGCTGTACTGACCGCTTCGGTATCCTCCGGGAACTCAGCTTCCTGGTCCAGCAGTAATTCCAATGTCTGTTCCGTGGATGAATACGGCAGGATTACTGCCTGGCAAAAAGGCAGAGCCTATATCTACGCTTCAGAAGACGGCACAAAGGTTCGATGTGTCGTACATGTAACTGAAAAAGAATAACTGTAATTGGAATGAATGCATCAGGCTTAATACCATACCATAGAGCAGTATACCCGGAGCAAACCGGATAGCTGCTCTTTTTCCATTTCATAATTGATATTTTCAACTAAATAATTAATATTATTAATTTTTATATTAATTATATTAATTTATATATTGACATTTCAAATTGAAAGGTATATATTAAAGCCAACAGATAACAAATACCAGAAAAGAGAACTGCTGGATAACAGCAAGGAGGTTAACATGAAGTATAAAGCACCGGGAAAATGTCCCGTATGCGGTGAAAAGCTTACGATTACTAAGCTCGGCTGTCCGAAATGCTCCACTGCCATAGAAGGTGATTTCCAGCCCTGCGAATTCTGCAGACTGCCGGAAGAAGATCTTGAATTCATCAAGGTGTTCATTAAGTGCAGGGGTAACATCAAGGATGTGGAAAAGGAACTTGGCATCTCCTATCCTACGGTACGCGGAAAGCTCGACACGGTCATACGCGGTTTGGGGTTCGAGGTCAGCACGAAGGAGACCCAGAAGGAAAGCGAAGACAAAGCCGCCGCAAAAAACGAAATACTGGATCAACTGTCCAAGGGTGAGATTACACCGAAGGAAGCAACTGAAAAATTAAAGAATTTATAATCATATGGAGGTTTAATTACATGAGTGAACAACAAAGAATTTTAGAAATGATAGAAAAAGGACAGATTACTGCAGCTGAAGGCATGGAGCTTCTGGATGCCCTGAATAACAATAAGGAGGCAGAACAGCCTCAAAGTACTGCTGTTGCGATCAATACAAAACGTAATTATAAATATCTAAAGATTAAGGTAACCTCGGATAATAAAAGCCTGAATGTCAATGTCAATGTTCCGATCCGCCTTCTGACCACCATCGGTGAGGTAGCGGATAAGATGAGTAAGGTAATCCCGGCTGACGCAAGAAGAGAGATGGAATCTAAGGGGATTGATATTACCAGCATCGATTTTGCGAAAATCATAGAAGAGGTTCTGAACGGCACCCTGGATGATCCCAGTATCGTAGATGTTGAGGCTTGGGACGAAAGCCACAATGCAATGATTAAGGTGAATATCTATGTGGAATAGAAGCTTTCGAATCCTTTGGATCAAGGTTCATGTCACGGAAAACGGACATTTCTATATGAACCTTCCGATCTCCCTCTATGCATTTGAAGAACTGGCGGATTGTGTTATGGATCTTCTTGCATTAGCCTGCTTCTTTGTTCCAAAGAGTACGAAGCTTTCCTCTCATTCCGTATCAGTACATGATGCAAGAGAGGTCATGCAGGCTGTTCTCAGAATGTTTGACAGTCTTACCTTTGATGATCCCTATGATCTCGTCGAGGTTGAAACACATAACGTGAAAGTATCCATAAAAATCAGATAAAGGAGACAACTATGACAAAACTAATATTAAAATATCTTTCCATTATTGCAACAATCTACCTGCTCTCCATGATTTTCAGTTCCGTAGAAATCAGCAGCACTCCGGCTCTTCTCATTCTTGGCCTGGTGCTCTTTGCTGTTAATCTGCTGGTAAAGCCTCTCCTGCTGCTGGTTACCTTACCGCTTAGTATACTGACCTTCGGCCTATTCAGCTTTATCGTCAATGCCTGGACCATTATGATGGCTGATGCACTTGTCCCCGGAGTCAACATGGGAGGCTTCTGGCATTCCCTGCTGGCTGCTTTTATTATAGCATTATTCCAGCACCTGCTCCGTGACACTGCAAAGAAATAACTCCAATAGGGGCTGGTGCATTATTTTTTATATAGTTAAGGCAAGGATAACAGGGATCCCTCACACACAGGTTGCCGGACA
>JAEZLY010000232.1 GCA_023414985.1 Bacillota bacterium
CCGCATCGTTAAGCTCCATCGGAGGGACCTGCTTTGGCACGGCGACAATTTCATCCTGATAGAAGAGGGTCTTTGCAATGATGCCGCCTTCGGTTGGATACAATACAATCAGGTTCTCCTTGGTACCAATCACGGTTTTTGCTAAAGCAACCTTCTTCTCCCCAAGCATCGCTGAACGGAGAAGCTCGAAGGCTTTCTCTGCACCCGACTCAGGGATGGCATAATAGTTCCTTTCATAGTAGATAGAATCAATCTCAGCGAGATTGACGAACTGCAGGATATGGATGGTCTTATCCTTTTTGGTCTTGATCTTCTCCATCTCCTCCTCGGTCATGATGACATACTTGTCTTCCTCATATTCATAGCCCTTGATGATATCCTCGGACTTCACTTCTTTGTTGCAGCTGGGACAGATTTTTTTGTATCTGACCCGTTCCTTCGTATCCTTGCATAACTGATTGAACTTCACATCATTGTCCCTGGTTGTCGTATACAAACCCACAGGAATATACAATAACCCTAGAGAAATAGCACCTTTATGCGAAACGCCCACACGCCCACCTCCAAATGTTTTTAATGAAACTTATTAATAATGTTTTTTCGCTTAGTATGCCAGCCGAAGCCGTAAAACATACCCTCCACAAAGCGGAGGGTTTTTTATCAAATGTCAAAAAGATAATCTGATATGTAATACGTTCAGAAATGAAAGGGTAGTGTAATGATATTTTGATTTTATGTATAGTCTTCTATATAGTAAACTAAAAGGTTTGTGTGCGAGTGGTACTACTGTCTTGCGAGATTTTCTGCGGAGCTATGCACCTGAAGGAAGCGCCCTGTATCATTCAGGGCGTGCCGGTGCGAGCGAAGCATAAAATCTCAAAAGATAGTAGTACTATTCACGCACAAACTACACAGCCTACATCTTTGAACTTCACAACATAAATCTTTGAACATCACAACCTATATCTTTGCATCACAATAAAAAACCCCTCGAAGAACTTCGAGGGGTGCCCGGTTGGGCAATATCCAAAGTGGGAGAATGTCGGTATAGCCGACAGGGGTTAGCTTTTAATGGGATCAGATTTACCGTCAAGCGGTTCTTCTGAGCTTTCTAATAACGGATGGACAGGTGCGCATTGGTTACGTCCATGCAGTAATCTACGGCTGCCATACCCATCGCGAACACGGAGAGTATGACGATCAGGACAATCGCGGTGGTATCATAAACAAGCTTGGTTTCCTTCTGTCTGAAGTTAGCCAGCAGGATCTCTATCCCGAGGAAGATGAAGACAATCGGCCAGAGATGGAAGATGAACTGGTAACTGATGGTATCGACAAAGATACGCAGCAGAAACAGGATACCAAAGGTGATTAACATCCCGCCTAAGGTAATGGTACCGACTTTATGTGATTTTTCCATTACAGTAAGCCTCCTTTGTCTTCCAGGAATTTATCCTTTTCTATATTATCCAGATCCTTCTTCTTGCCACGGATCAGATAGACACCGAGTGCGATGATCAAGGCACTGGCGAATAATTGAGGAATGAAGCGGCCGAACTGATAGATTGCATTGGAGATAAAATATGGTAAAAAACCATCGATTAAATCATATAAATTGTTCCAAAGACTGGATACGCCGATGACTATCAATATAACAGCGATTACGGTACGGTATTTATCCTGAAGCTTACCGGCCTTCTCTTTAAAGAATTCAGGAATGACGATGTAATTGTCTTCCAAAGCATAGAATTCATCATCCGGCATGGATCGCAGATTAAAGGTATCAAAGAAGGCATAGAACCATATGATCGGTGCGATTATCATCAGGGGTCCGAGATTCAACCAGGTTGTTGCAAATATCAGCAGAAAGAAGATACCCATCAGACTGACACCTCGTCTCATAAAACCCATATACATCTGTCCGGCTCCGGGCAGAAGGGAAAAACAAAAGGTTAAAAAACTACTTTTCTTTCTTATCATTCTTTTTTACCTCCATATTGATGATGTTGTTAGAAAAATCCAACATGCTGTCACTCATTTTATACATATTATCTCTTAACGTATCGGTCAGGGAAAAGCCGCTATCGTTCCATTTCACGGTAGGCTGTTCCTTTGGCAACTCTGCCATTGGATTAAAATTCATGGTCAGGAACAGAAGCAGTAGTGCACCGGCAGCTGCGGTCCCGACCTTCAGGCTGTAGAAGAGGAGCTGCATCCTCTTGGAGGTCTCCTGAGCTCTTCTTGCCAGTTGTATTTCAGGGCGTTTGGTTGCTGTCAGCAGGTTATCTTTAAAGTTTCGAGGGGCCGGTAGCATATCTTCAGCCATATGGATCTCAAATTGATCCGCACAGAAATTACAATTACCGATATGTTCTAAGAAATTTATGGTTTGTTCCTGATCCATACGGTCCTGAAGGAATAAGTCAAATTCCTCTTCGCAGATATGATGTTTGTCATTCATTTAATATTGCCCCCTTCCTATAGGTCTTCTGTAACATTGCCCTGGCCCGGTAGATCTGGGTTTGGACAGTCTTTAAATTCTTTCCGGTATTCTCCGCAATCTCAGCTGCGGTCAGTTCCCGGTAAAAATAATCGAATGCAATCTCCCGATACGGTGATTTTAAGTTATTACACGCATGCGACAGCTGCCGTTTTACCTCGTTTTCCAGTAGGCTGTCTTCAGGAGAGGGTTCCTTATCCTTTTGTGTCAGGAAATATTCATCCTCTGTCGGTATACTTTGCCGGTCTGCCCGTTTGATGAAGTCCAGACATTTGTTGGTGGCTATACGGCACAGCCAGGCTTTCTCGTATTGTCTGTCGAAGGTGGATAGATGCTTGTAGGCGGAAAGAAAGGTTTCCTGGGCAAGATCTTCTGCATCAAAGTAATCTTTTACGATTTTGTAACAGATCGAGAATATTAAGTTTTGATACGTATCAATCAGATATTCGTAATACTGTTCGGTATTGATCTTTTCCGCCTCCCTTCACCCTTCGATAACTATAACGAAAGCAGTGCTATAATGTCTTCAATTATTTCTGATTTTTCATGCCAGCTTAGCCATACGCTTACCGGCGGGTTTAAGTTTAAGCTTTGCCACCATACGAAATAAGGTGAAGGAAAGCAGAAACACAATAACAACCGCAGCAATTTTAAAGAATTTTTTCATGGGTCCTCCATTCCAACGCATCAATGCGTACATCATAAGCCTTGCCCGCTTACCTGTTCATAGGATTAGAACGAAGGAGTAATTTGGATGTCTTCAATTTTTTTAAAATATCCATCAGTAAATATTACAGACTCAAAATATGGTGTGTCACGCTCATTTTAATACAGATAGTGCAAAGGGACAATATGTAATTCTGGTAACGATACCAAGGATAGTTATGGTTTGCAATTAAGGATGGTGTCCTGATACGGATCTACGGTACGAGAAATTGGAGTATTTTATCGTAAATTAGCGCAACTGCGCAACTGTTTGCGGGAATACGCTTAAAAACAAGGCTTTGTAACATATTTGGCAGGGTGTTTTACGGTTTGGAAGATATGTGCAAAAGTTACAAATAATGGTTCATAAATTTATAAATACCATACATAGACAATAAGAAATGCTGATGATATACTTAAAATAGAGCAACCGATTGCGCAACGTTGTTCTTGGATAAAAGTCTTATTCATTAGGGAGGAAAACTATGAAAAAAAGATTTCTGAGTGTATTAATGACAGCAATTATGGTGACCAGTCTTCTGGCAGGATGCCAGAAAAGCACCGATACAGCAGCCGATAAGCCGGCATCAACCGAAACCAAGGATGCAGCTGACAACACGGATACAGCGGCTCCGGCGACAGACACTGCGGCTGCAGGTACAAATACCCTGACCGTTTGGTGTTGGGACCCTGCCTTCAATGTCTATGCGATGGAGCAGGCAGCAGAGGTTTATAAGAAGACAAATCCAGATTTTGTATTAAACGTTGTTGAGACACCCTGGGAGGACCTCCAGACTAAGCTGACTACTGCAGCTACTTCCGGTAATATGGACACTTTGCCTGATATTTTTCTATGTCAGGATAATGCATTCCAGAAATATGTCATGAGCTATCCGGATTTATTTGCCGATCTGACCGGCAGTGTGATTGATTTTACTAAGTTTGCTCCTGCCAAAACAGCTTATTCCGTTATCGACGGAAAGAATTACGGTGTTCCTTTTGACAATGGCGCAGTCATCGCCTGCTACAGAACAGATATATTGACCGAAGCAGGGTATACCGTGAAGGATTTTACCGATATTACCTGGACCAAATACTTAGAGCTGGGCAAGGATATTCTCGCGAAGACAGGTAAGCCTTTGTTGTCCTGCCAGGCCGGAAATTCTGATATTTTCATGATGATGCTGCAGTCCTGCGGCTCAAGCTTATTTGATGATCAGGGAAATCCTGCGATTACGAATAATGATAAATTAAAAGCAGTATTAAAGATTTATAATGAGATGATTACTTCAGGCGTACTCGTACTTGTGAACGACTGGGATCAGTACATAGGAACACTCAACAGCGGAACCTGTGCAGGAACGATCAATGGCTGCTGGATCATGGGCTCCATTCAGAGTGCGAAGGATCAGTCCGGTAAATGGGCGATTACCAATATGCCGAAGCTGGATGGCGTAGATGGAGCTACTAATTACTCCAATAACGGCGGCTCCAGTTGGGCAGTAACCTCAAATTGCAAGAATGTTCCCTTGGCAGAAGATTTCTTCGCAAAGACGTTCGGCGGAAGCGTTGAGTTCTACGAGACTATCCTTCCTTCCTCCGGCGCACTTGCAACTTATCTTCCGGCTGCTGACAGTGATGTATACTCCAAGCCTTCAGAGTTCTTCGGCGGCGATACTGTATTTGCAAAGATTACGGAATTTGCAGGTAAGGTTCCGAGTAACAATACTGGTATCTACTATTATGAAGCTCGTGACGCGGTATCTACAGCTGCAACAAATATCATTGCAGGCGCCGATATGGAGGCGGAATTAAAAACCGCACAGAGTACGGTAGAATTCGCTATGGGCAAATAATTCATTTGAGTCTTGCTATATCATGTGGGGAACTTCTGCTAAGTTCCCCACATTCCTGTTAGGGTGCTCTAGCCTCAATAGGATACGGAATCCTGATATGGAAAGCGTTAGTATAAGGCAATACCTGTTATGTTAATTCAACTTTGGGACAGGGGGGTAATCTGTGAGTCATTCGACGAAGAAAATAACATTGGCGAAAAGACATAATCTCACCGGCTGGGCTTTTTTAACACCGGCTGCACTTTTGATCATAGCAATGAACTTCGTTCCGATGTTCAATGCGCTGCTGCTATCGTTTCGTACCGGTATCGGCGTAAAAATGAAATGGGCTGGTTTCTATAATTATATCCGCATGTTCAAGGATACAATATTCATTCAAGCCCTGAAGAACAATTTTTTCTATCTCATCATTCAAGTTCCGATCATGTTATTGTTTGCTTTGATTCTGGCATCCATGCTGAATAATAAGAATCTGAAGCTGAAAGGTTTGTTCCGTACGGCTATCTTCCTTCCATGCGCAACCTCTCTGGTATCTTATGCAATCATATTCCGCTCTCTTTTTGCGGTGGATGGATTAATTAATACAGTGTTGATAAAGCTGGGTATTTTCAATACAGGCTATAATTTTCTCGGTAATCCTACCAGTGCAAGAATTGTAATTATTATCGCTTTGCTCTGGAGATGGACCGGTTACAATATGGTATTCTATCTGGCCGGACTTCAAAATATCGAATATTCCATCTATGAGGCAGCGAAGATTGACGGAGCCTCTCCGTTCCAGACCTTCCGGAAGATGACCGTGCCGCTGCTGAGGCCTACCATTCTTTTGACGGCAATCATGTCCACGAACGGAACGTTGCAGCTTTTTGATGAATCGGTGAACTTAACGAACGGTGGACCGGCAAATGCCACGATTACGATGTCCCATTATATTTATAATACCTCCTTTATGTATGTGGCGAATTTCGGCTACGCAGCTGCAATGTCCTATATCATTCTTTTGTTAGTAGCAGTGCTTGCGATGCTTCAGATGAAAGTAGGTGACAAACGTGACTAAATTCAGAAACTTTGTTCAATACCTGTTCCTGACGATCGTTTCCATCATCTCCGTATTTCCTCTGTATTATATGGTGGTGGCAGCGACCAATGAGAGTGTTGAGGTGGTCAGGGGCAAGCTGCTTCCGGGAACCTATCTGTTTGAGAACATTAAAAATCTGATCTCAGCACAGGACGTGGGAACTGCCATGTGGAATTCCTTCCGGTATGCTTCCATCCTGACCCTGGCCTCCCTGATCATTTGTTCTCTGGCGGGCTACGGCTTTGAGATCTATCATGACAGAGGTAAGGATAAGATTATGGCAATCCTGCTTCTGGCTATGATGGTACCTTTTGCAGCAACGATGATACCGCTCTTTAAGATGTTTTCCAAAGCCGATCTGTTGAATACAGTCATAGGCTTTATACTGCCAACGATATCAACACCGTTTCTGATTCTGCTTTTCCGACAGAGCGCCCGGTCCTTCCCGACGGATATCATAGAAGCAGCAAGGATAGACGGTCTGAGTGAAATCAGAATTTTCTTCAAGATGTTCATTCCAACCATGAGATCCACGTATGCGGCTGCCATGACGATTACCTTTATGAATGGTTGGAATAGTTATCTGTGGCCCATGGTCATTATGAATGATATAAAGAGCGCGACAATGCCCATGCTGATTTCCAGATTGACCGCCGGTTATGTAACGGACTATGGAATGCTGATGCTGGCTGTAACAATCTGTACAGTGCCGACGATCATCATTTTCTTCCTGTTACAGAAGAGCTTCGCGGAAGGAATTACGGGAGCTGTGAAATAACAGGGAATGCTTGACGTAACAGTAGCACAGAAATGAGGAAAACTATGAGTGATTTTATTCTTAATGTAATACATAGACCGGAGATGGTTCCGGAGTATGCCGAGAAGGTAACCGGTCATGGCAAGGGAGAGGATATCGGGAGAAAAGCGCTGCTGGAGGAGTCTTTGGATATCTTCAAATTCCAGCAGGAGACAGCCCATAAGAATGGCATCAAGACAACGATCCATATGACCTATGCCAGCTTATTCAATAAAGAGGCGGTTGAGATTGCGAAGGAGCATCACAGGTTGTACGGCGATGAGATTGCCCTTTCCCTGCTCGGTCTTCCCTGTACGCAGTTCAGGGAGAAATATAAGACCAAGGATTTCTGTATCTGGATGTTCTCCATGGAGGATAAAAAGAGGATTGTCAACGACATGTTTGGAATTTTCCTTGAGCGGTTCGGTTTTTATCCGGAAGCAACCGGGTCCTACTATATGGATGCGGAGCTTACGAACTATATCAAAGAAAAATATCCGATGGTAAAAAGTGCGGTTGCCACCTGCTGGGAAGAAGGTCCGAAGGCATACCATACCTGCAACAATTCCTGGTACACCTTCCTGGACGGTGGTCCCTGGAATCCCTGGATCCCCTCAAAGCAGAATACCCATGCACCGGCAGCAGATGCAGCAGAGGACAGCGGGATCGTTGCGATACCCCATCTGTCCCGTGATCTGCTGGCCTGTTATGATGGAAACGGCTCCAATTTCGGAACCCATCCGCAGAATGTACTCCGCGGAATGATCTATCAGGACGGGCAGTATCCGTATCTGTATAATCTGATTGATCAGTACAGACACCTTGAGAAATTCAACCGGGGCTATTCCTATAATATGATGTTTGTCGGACCGGGCTGGCTCAATAAGCAAGGGCGATGGGAGGCTTCCTATGAGCTTTTGAAGCAATCCTACGAGGACGGTATGGCCTACTATGGGAAGCTGAAGAAGGAAGGCAAACTTTTGGATATGACCATGAGTGAGTTTGCTGATTATTATCGGAATAAGAAAACCTATACGCAGCCGGAATGTGCACTCTGGAAGGATATCCTGTATGGCTCTGACAAGCAGCTGTTCTGGTATGTTGATCCTTATATGAGAGCCTGCGTGAATATGGATCAGGGTGGTGCAATCGTTGATCTGCGGCCTTATGCGGCGAAGCTGGTTCGCCCGGTAGGAATCGGTACCGGAAATGTGACGGATGCCTCCTACCCGTTTCTGATTCAGGAGAAATACCGTGCGGGATACTTTACTCATTATGCGGGAGAAGGAACGATAAAGAGTGCGAAGTTGTCTTATCAGGGAGAGGAAGTGGATTTGTGTCTTTGCAGGACCAAAGCCAAGTTCTCGGAAGAGGGGAATATACGCATAATAACTCTGGATCCGGTTGAAATAGTTTTCGAGAAGCTGACAATGGAGCTTCAGACAAAGTTGTATTTCGAAGAAGGCAGCTCCTGTATCAGGACGGAACGAAGGGTGCTGAGGATGAGCAAACAGGATGCAGAGGTGGAGCTCAATGAATATATGGTGGCTTGCTACGGGACGACAGAATATTCCGAGGATATGACCGATATCATACTATCCTGCAGGAACAAGGACGAAGAAAAGAGGTTATCCTATCAATATCAGTGCAGGGAGGAGCTGCTGGAAGCTGCCACTGAAGTAGCAGCAGTCATCCCGCAGATTGAGACCAAAGTATCCCTAGTCACGGAACAAGAGGCCGTCGGATATTATAAGGAAGGCTATGCCTTTTCTCCGATGTTTACCTTGGGCTATACTGCGAAATTAAAGGATAAGGAGGTATTTACCACATGGCTCAGGCTGGAAAAGGCAAATTGAATTACAGATGCCCCTCCTGCTTTATCAGGGATATAGACATCGATATGTTCTATGACAAGAAAAAGGATGAATACTATTGTATCCGCTGCCAATACACCGGTAATGAAGAGGACGTCTTAAAGAAGAACGAGATGGCGAGATTCCGCTACCGCCGAATCCTGGATCGAATAGAGAAATTCGATTAATACGGTTAGAAGCCGGCATAGATATGTAGTGTTGATAAATAAATCTCAAGGATATCATACTTATTTTCGCATGCTGTATAAAGCAAGCGGCTCATCCTATGTCGTGAAAGCTAACAGCTTAGTAAAATAAATTGTGTGATACGAAAGGTAAGACGTTAGGAATAAAAATGGATTTATTTAATCTTTAAACATTATTAGAGCTCAGGGATAGGAGCGAGGCTGCTCGATTTGGATGACTTTATAGTTTTCTTGATAATACTTGCTTCCTGCATAGAGCGATTAAGTCTGTAAAATGTCCATGGATGGACATTTTAGGAGTAAGCAACAGGAGGTTGCTTTACTCCGACAGACTTCTTCGAGCGCTAGGCAGGGAGCTTAGTATTATCTGAAAGCTATATTAGGAAGACAAATAGAGCACCTTGCTCCTATCCCGTCCCTAGTACGTGAAAAAACATCAATCTTACTTAGGGTGTTGCGAAACTTCTTTCGATGGGTTATAAATATAAGGTCAGATAAAAAAATACGGAAAAGGACTTAAGAAGAGATGATCTTATTCATTGAAATTGTTGCTGTGCTTTGCGCATTCGTCATTAAAGGAATGTGCGGTTTTGCCAATACCCTGATATTCGGTTCGATTATGAGCTTTGCTGCTAACAATGTAAATATCACACCGATGGAGCTTTTGGTGGGTTATCCGTCCAATATTTATATTGTCTGGAAAGAGAGAAAAGGAGTATCATTGAAGGTATGCCTTCCTCTTGCGGCCCTTGTGGTACTTGGAATTGTTCCCGGGATGCTTTTTTTAAAGAACGGGAATACCGGTCATCTGAAGATCTTATTCGGTCTTGTGGTTATTCTGTGCGGAATTGATATGCTGCTCCGTGAGAGAGCAGTAAAGGCAGGAAAGCAGTCGAAGCTTACCTTGGCCTTTATCGGAATTGTCTCGGGTATCTTCTGTGGTCTTTTCGGAGTGGGAGCACTTCTGGTTGCCTATATCAGCAGGACCACCGAGAACCAGATGCAGTTTCGCAGTAACCTCTGCGCTGTATTCCTGATAGAGAATACCTTCCGGATTATCTTATATGCCTGTACGGGAATCTTCACAATAGCCATCGTGAAGCAGGCTTTCCTTTTGCTGCCGTTCATGTTTTTGGGTCTCATACTGGGAAGAGTTCTTTCTAAAAAATCGGGAGAAAAGGTGGTTGCACGAATTGTCATCGTTCTGCTGATCCTTTCAGGGATATCCTTAATTCTGACAAATTTTTGAGCTGACAGATATCTGAAGATAACACTGAAATTCTCTTGTTATCAAGCGACCGGCGCTTTATAATGAGGTTACAACTAAGAATAGAACAGGAGCAATAGGATGGATACAATGGAATACATCATAAAAACGATAGAAACCTTGGTAAATATACCAAGTCCCTCAGGCTTTACAAAGAAGGTCCTGGAATTTGTCAGTTCGGAAGCAGCTGCCTTCGGCTTTGAGAGTGAATATAATCAAAAAGGTGGACTAATAATCAAGGTGAAGGGTAGGACGGAGGAAGTCCTTGGACTTTCCGCTCATGTAGATACACTGGGAGCAATGGTACGCTCCATTGACAGTGACGGAACCGTGAAATTTACCATGGTAGGCGGATATACTCTGCATAGTGTGGAGGGCAGCTATTGTAAGATACATACCAGGGATGGGCGAACCTATACCGGCACCATCCTGATTAAGAGCTCCTCAGTTCACAGCTATGATGACGCCAAGACGATGGAGCGTACAGATCGAACCATGCTGGTTCGAATTGATGAACCGGTAAAGAGCAAGGAGGATGTCCTGGCGCTTGGTATTCAAAGTGGGGATTATATCAGCTTTGATGCACAGTTTGCTTACACGGAATCCGGCTTTATCAAATCCAGACATCTGGATGATAAGGCTTCTGTTGGGCTTCTGCTTGGTTTCCTGCGTGAAATGTCATTAGAAAAGAAGATACCGGAGAAAACTCTTCTGATCTATATCAGTAATTATGAGGAGGTTGGTTTTGGCTCCGCCTGGATCCCTCCGCAGGTCAAAGAATTTCTGGCTATAGACATGGGTGCGGTAGGGGATGATCTGAACGGGGCAGAATATACGGTAACCATCTGTGCCAAGGATTCTGCCGGGCCCTATGATTACGACATGACCAACCGGCTGATAGAACTGGCAAATGAGAACCATCTGGACTATGTGATAGATATCTTTCCGCATTACAGCTCGGATGTATCTGCTGCATTGCGTGCCGGAAATGATATCCGAGGAGCGTTGATCGGACAGGGGGTTCATGCTTCCCACGGCATGGAACGTACGCATGTATCAGGCCTGCTGAATACGCTGAAGCTTTTAAAGGCCTATGTGGAGGTTTAGATTCCAACTGTAATGAGAGTATCATTCATACAAGATTGTAAGTGGAAGGATTGTCAGAATATTAAGGAAAAGTACTAAAAGAACTTGAAGAATTTACCGGAAAGGTATATACTGATATCCATATGAAAGCTTATTTCTTTTATTCCGTCCCTATATAACTGATAAAATAGTCTGCCAGACGGCATCCGCCGACCGGGAGGCTATTTTATCTCATAAGAGAAATTTTCTTTGATACAGAACAGATATGCAAAATTAGAGCCTTGACCGGGAGCAAATGATGTAACCCCACAAAGTTAGACTTTGTAGGGTTACATTACGATCAGGCTCTTTTGTTATATTAATTTATATTACCGGAATTATCGTTCTCTGAGGAACCCTTCTTCCAAGGATTTCTTAAGTTGGGGATCAGCCCAAGATATAAACCGATCACGGCACCCGTAATCAAGCGGAAATTGGTAACGCCAGCTGCAGCACACACCCATTGAATGGTTATGTGAAGAACCGCAGCAAATAAAATCCAGACTGTTGCATCATAAACCGGATTAAGTTTTTTATTGATCAATGACCATAACTTTTTACTCCAACCGAAACGGATCGAAAGACTCATGGATAGGAAACCTGCTATAACCATGGCTAACAGCTGTGGAAGATATTTTATCATATACCTGCCCTCCTCATTCTATCTGGACTAAAAGTATTATACTATGAAACGGTGATAAGCACCACCTGTTTTTTACGAAACAAAGAACGCAGTACAAATACAGAATAACTTATAAAATGCTGCGGCGAATAAAGGATTTTTATTAAAGATGTAAGAAAATAATTGTTAAATATGACGAAAAAGATATAAGTTATCTACAGGACTATTGTGAAAAACCGTCATATTTGTTACCTGAATACTACTGGCGTATTTGGTCTAAAGATGATATAATTAATTGAGAATACTAATTATGTATTACTGGGTTTATGAACGGGTTTGAATAAAATACTTAGGATGTTTTGGAGGTATGCCGCATGAAGTTTATTGACGGAAGTGCAAAAGAAAAATTACAACTATTCCTAAAAGGATTAAAAAAGGAGAGGGTGGTAAAAGAAAAGAAACTAAAGGAAGCGGCGGAGAAGAATAAGGCTAAGCTGCAGGAGGACAGACAGGAGTTAATAGAGAGCATTACTAAGGTCAAATTCTTTTCAAGCTTAAGGTTTGCTTTAAATGCTGCATTTATGGTTCCGATTGTGTTTATCATTATTCTTGGCGTTGTGTCTTTCCAAAAGGCATCTTCAGGTATTCAGAATAATTATAAGAATGCTACTGTGGAAGCGATTGATATGGCTGCCGAATATATGCGTTTTGGCTTTGAAGCAGTAGAAGCCACCAGTATCCAATATCTGAGTGATGATACTATATCGAAATATCTGATGAACAATGATGATATTTTAGAACAAAGTAAGAGACGAAATGCTATTACAAATACATTCATGGCGAAACAGTCCACGGATGAATTTATTAAAGATATTTATCTAATCACGGATAAAACATATTCTATTGGTACCTCAGGTAAGCTGTTTGATGAGGGTGTTTTTGCGAAAACCAAGGACACGGAGATAGGTAAGTATTTACTTGAGAATAAGTATCTATGCGTATGGGATGGACAGGATGAGTATTTTGATACCTTATTCGAGGACAGCTCCAAAGATTATTCCATGCGTATTTTGAGAAGAGTTAACCCTTATACATACTTATTTATCGAGCTGAAAGCGGAAACCGTAAATAATATTCTGGCAAATCTGAATTTTGATAAGTCGGGTTATCTTGGACTCGTTACACCTGATAACAGAGAGATCATCGATCTTTCCAAGAAGGGCGACGATGCCGCTGCCCTGGAAGAAATCGGAGCAGAACCGGTATTTGTAAACGAGACTTTCTACCAGGAGGCCTTGTCCAGTGAAGAAGCGAGTGGCTCCAAGTTCGTCGACTACAAGGGAGCATCCTATCTGTTCATGTATTCAAAGATTGGGACAACAGGTTCGACCCTTTGTGCTCTTATGCCAAAGGCAACAATCAACAGTCAGGCAGACAGTATAAAGGTAGTTACATATATTATCGTAATCCTGGCGATTATCGTGGCTATTGCTACTTCCTTCCTGTTGTCTACATCAATCAGCAGAACGATTACTGGCATTAATAAGACTTTACAGAAAGCTGCGACAGGTGATCTTACTGTTCAGTTCCACTCAAAGCGTAAGAATGAATTCCATATACTGATTGAAGAAATACAGCTGACCTTCAATAAGATGAAGGAACTGATTCAGCAGGTGAAGGAGTTAAGCAGTGAGGTATCTGTTTCATCTGAGAGCGTATCAAAGACCTCCGCTGTGTTCCTTAAGTCAACTGAGGATATCTCTACAGCGATGAATGAGATTGAGCAGGGTATTAATCAGCAGGCGAAGGATGCTGAAGAATGTCTGCTTCAGATGGATAATCTATCTCAGAAGATTGAACTTGTCAGTGAGAATACCAAGGAAATCGGTCAGATTGCTGACAGCACCAAGAACAGTATTAAGCATGGAACCGTGATTACAGAGGAATTGAATCAGCAGACGCAATCCACGATTGAGACAACAACTCAAATCATTACCGAGATTGAGAAGTTGGCTGTAAAATCCTCTTCCATCAATAAGATTATCAATGTAATCAATGATATTGCGAATCAGACGAACCTGTTGTCCTTAAATGCTTCCATAGAAGCGGCAAGAGCAGGAGAACATGGTAAGGGCTTTGCAGTAGTGGCGAGTGAGATCAGAACACTTGCCGAACAGTCCAAGAATTCTGTAAATGATATTAAGAAGATTATCGGCAGTATTCAGGAGGATACCGAGAATGCTGTTGAGATTGCGAAGAAAGCAGAGAAGGTTATGAAGCTGCAGGAGAACGCAGTTAAGAATACGACAGATTCTTATCAGGATATCGATGAAAGTGTTGAGAAGTTGGTAGTATTCTTGAAATACATCACTGACAATGTCGGTAACATTGAAGCGGCAAGAGTCAGCACCCTGGCAGCGATTGAGAATATCTCTGCGGTATTGGAGGAGATTGCGGCTTCCACCAATAATGTAAATCAGACCTCAACAGATCAGCTGTCCTCAGTTGAGACCTTAAATGAATCAGCCGGTAAACTGAATAAGAATGCCGGTCACCTGGTTAACGAGGTTGAGAAGTTCATCGTTTAAGGATAGGTAATACGATACATATAAAAAAACGGTAACGGGTTTTTCCTGCGAAAGCGGGGAAAACCCTTTTATCATGAAAGAAAGCCTCCTTCCATTCATATCCGTCAGACAGAAACAGAAGGCGTCATTCTTTACGAATAAGTTTCGTAAGCCCGAATAAATATGGACAAGGCCGGACGGATGAGATATGATACTAAGGTAGAAGATTTATCAAAAAGAGAAAAGGATAAGGATATGAGTCAAAAAGTAAAAAGAATTATCATGGCGCTGCTTGGTGTCAGCATCAGTGGCATCTGTGTGGGAATATTTAATACCGTCTTGCTGGGGGCAGATCCATTTACGGTATTTGTTGTGGGTATCGGTAATGTGTTTCATCTTGCATACGGAAGCATTTATACAGCGGTAACAGGGGTTCTGCTGATTTTGGTCTTCTTTTTGGACAGAAGCTATATCGGCATTGCCACAGTCTTTAACTTGTTCGGCATTGGGTATATTGCACAGTTCACTATGTACTTAATCGGACTGGTCTATCATGAGGGCTCCCTGCTGCTTCGCCTGATTCTGTTATTAATCGGATTACTTTTGTTATGCTTCGGTTCCTCATTATATTTTACGGCAAATCTGGGAGTATCAGCATACGATGCGATTGCTTTAATGCTCGCCAAGAGGACCCCGATTCAGTTCCGTTTATGCCGTATCGGAACAGATTTTATCTGTGTTATCATTGGCTTCTTTTGTAAGGCTACAATCGGAATCGGTACTGTCATAACAGCATTCTTCATGGGTCCGATCATACAGTGGTTCAATGATCATGTTTCCGGACCGATGCTGCAGGGGAAAAAGAAAGAACAGTAAGAACTAACCGAATGAAACATAGGAATATAGAAAAAAGGACCAAGGGGAAGCTCTCCTTGGTCCTTTTTGTGTTAAGCAACTTGACACTTTTCGGCTTGTCAATCCCATTCACAATCAGAGAAGGAATTTATTTGATAATACTATTGACATATAATTTTCAAGATGTTATAGTGTGCATATCTGATATATACACTATAACATCCCGGAGGGAAAGAATGAACATACTGATCAGTAATTCGAGTGATAAACCAATCTATGAGCAGATTACTTCCCAGATGAAGCAGATGATCATCAGCGGAGAGCTGGAGGCAGGAAGCGTACTGCCTTCGATGAGAACCTTGGCCAAGGAGCTCCGCATCAGTGTGATTACCACCAAGCGGGCCTATGAGGATCTGGAGCGCGACGGATTCATCTATACGGTTGTCGGTAAGGGAAGCTTTATTGCAGAGAAGAATATGGAATTTGTCCGGGAAGAGCAGCTTCGCATAGTGGAAGAGTATTTGGGTAAGGCTGTGGCAGGAGCGAAGGCCGGTGGAATTGGTATCGATGAAATCATTGAGATTATAAAACTAATTTATGAGGAGGAGTAATTTATGACTGCAGATGCAGTAGTGATTCAAGGTCTGACCAAACGATATAAGGATTTTACTTTGGATAATATCAGCTTTCGTATTCCCAAGGGCTCGATTATGGGCTTTGTCGGAGAGAATGGAGCAGGAAAAACGACAACCATCAAGGCAATGCTTGACCTGATCCGGACGGAGAGCGGAGAGGCATATTTGCTGGGCTGTCCATCCACTAAGTTAACGATGGATGTGAAAGCGGAACTTGGAGTCGTTTTTGACGGAAGTAACTTTCATGACAATCTGACGATCGAGAATATTAACCTGGTTATGAAGAACATATACAGCAATTGGGAGGAAACTCTATTTTACAGTTATGTACAACGATTTGGACTGCCACAGAACAAGATCATTAAGGAATATTCCAGAGGAATGAAGATGAAGCTTTCCATCGCAGCGGCCTTATCCCATCATTCCAAGCTTCTGATCCTGGATGAAGCGACGAGCGGTCTCGATCCGATGGTGAGGGACGAAATCCTGGATATTTTTCTGGAATTCATTCAGGACGAAGAACATACTATCCTGCTATCCTCCCATATTATTAGTGATATCGAGAAGATAGCGGATTACGTTACCTTTATCCATAAAGGGAAGATTGTATTCTGTGAAAGTAAGGATGTTCTGATTTATCAATATGGAATAATCCATTGCCGTAAAGAGGAGGCAGCCTCCATTGATCGCAGCTATGTAGTAGGGATACGGGAGAATAATTTCGGTACCGATGTGATGATCCGCAATAAAGATGAATTCTTAAGGCGTTACCATCAATATACGATCGACAGAACTTCAATTGAAGAGATTATGCTGTTCATCAGCAGGGGGAAGGAGAAATAATATGAAGGGCTTAATTCTTAAGGATTTTATTAACCTGAAGAAGAATTTCAGGATTTTCGGGATACTTTCCCTATTGTACATTTTTATGGCCTATGTCATGAAGGATGCGGGCTTCTTCAGTAGTATTGTTACAATGTTATTTGCTATTCTGACTCTGAGCCTGTTCTCGTATGATGATATGGCGAAATGGGATATCTATGCACTGACAATGCCGGTTACCAAGGACAGTATGGTGAGCAGTAAATATATTATGCTGCTGCTTTTAACTCTGCTTGGTACGGTATTCAGCAGCATCATATCAATCATTATGAATATAGCACTCAAGTCGGATAATATCCTTGTATCTATTCCGAATTCGTTGATTGGTGCATTTATCGTAATTATGCTATATGCGGTTGTACTACCATTTATTATCAAGCTGGGTGTAGAGAAGGCGAGAATGGTATTCTTTGTGGTTATGATTATTCCTTTTGTTATTGTATCTGTTCTGCAGGGTTTTATAAAAGATGGCTTCCAGGAGGTACCGAAGCAGCTGGTTACTGCCTTTGACTTTTTATCAAGATTCAGTGGTATCATTCTTCCTGCGATCGCTATCCTTGTCTTGTATATTTCCTACAGTATCTCGGTTGAGATCTACCGTAAGAAGGAATTCTAGGAAGCAGACAACAGCTGCAAGGATTATGTCTGTGAGATCTGGATCCCTGTAAATTAACACTTTTAACCTTTTTACGCATTAATCATAGAATAAAGTATGATTGATGCGCAGAAAGGGGCTAGCAGTTTGGACAACGATAAGCATTTTGATAGAGAATACGAACTGAAGAAGGAAAACGTACAAATGCAGAATATGGGAGGGCCTCCGCCCTTCAGACGTCCGCCGGAGGGAGGGCCAATCAGGAATGTACCGCCGATGACACCTCCGTCAGGCATGGGTCCTGAAGGACCTCAGCAGTTTTCCGGCAGAGATATGCCAAGAACGGCACCGCCTAATTTCATTCCGGAGATGCCGGCAGGAGAAAGAATGTTTGCACCGGAAGGCCAGGGGCCTGAGGAAAGAAATCAGTTTGGTGGTATGAGAAGATTTCCGGGACGTCCTGGTCAGGATAGATTCGAAAGAGACGAATTTAATCGAAGACGGAGAGGGTTAAGAGGATGCGTTGGCCGGTTTACCTATATCTGGCTATTTAACGGAGATGAATTCTGGTTCTTTCCGATTGATGTAAATGATATGTTTGTCACAGGTTTCCGGTGGAGGAGAAACCGCTGGGTATTTGACCGTATCTTTATTCGAAGAATTATCTTCTTCCGTTGCTTCTAGTTAAATTTACAGAAATAAATTGTACTTTGATGTATTTATAAAACGAAGGGCTGTTTTCTTGGTTTGAAAACAGCCCTTCGCTTTTATATACAATAAACTATCTTTGTAGGTACTATTCTTTGTCCTGAGGATGGTATTCTTCAATGATCACTTCATGGCCATCCTCGGCTGTTTCAATAATAACAGCATTAGCCGGCTCTGTTTTACTTATTTCCTCTGACGGAAGTACTTCCTCGGAGGCTGCTTCGGCATCCGTAAGGACGATAGCCTTCCGGGGATGAAGTCCACAGAAGATTACAATCGCAAGTCCGATCAGGAACGTGAAGATTGCGATAAACTGAGAGGTTGACAGCGGACCTACCTGACCGCGTACCAGATCACCGCGGAAGAATTCCAGAATAAATCTGCCGGCACTGTAAAAAACGAGATAAAATCCGGCAACCTGACCGTCTGCTTTGGTTCGTTTTGCTATAGTTATGAGCGCAAAGAAATTCATAAAATCCAAAATACTTGAAATCGGCTGAGTAGGAATTAATGCTACTCCGTTCGGAGCAAAGTCTGAAGTATGGAAAATCAGATGAAAGGGGCTTGTTGTTTCCGAACCGTAGCAGCAGCCTGCCAGGAGGCAGCCGATACGTCCGAAGCCCTGCGCCAGTGCTATGGAGGGCATAACCAAATCAAAATACTGCAGGAAATTCAGTTTCTTACTCTTAATATATAGATAACCGGTAAAAATTCCGCCGATGATACCGCCGAATACGACAAAACCATGGGAAACATCAAGCAAGAGACTCGGATCCGCCAGAATATCCTTAAGCTCTGTGATTAAGAAAAGAATTTTTGCACCAAGGATACCTCCGATCAGACTCCAAATGGTAAGATTAAAGATTAATTCGTGGTTCAACCCTTTTCTTTTTGCCCTGTACTCCGCTACGGTATATGCAGCTATGATTCCGATGGCAATCATCAGTCCATAACCATAGATGGTAACAGGTCCTATTGTAAGCAGTTCGTTCTTCATCTTCTTAATCCTTTCAATGTATACATGATTATTTTAAAATTATTTTATTATGTAAATGAACTCCTAATTAGTATAACGAATTATGAACGAAAAAGGAATATTATTTCTATGAAAATTTTATGTCCTTGGGTAAAGCTTTTGATCAGACTAATGATGTCAGAAAAAATGAGTAATAAAGTAATAATTGTTATTATTTCTTTATTTATGAGAACTACAAATTATTTAACCAAAATTTTGTACAAAAAATACAAGACAAATACGGCTTTTCAGGCAATTTTCGAAAAAATCACGCAGCATGATACGTTCGGATTGATATAAAATGAGAAATGATGTATAATTTAGATAAACTAATAGTTGAAATATTAGCGAATTATTAGTATATTTAACCAAATATAACAGAATGAGTTGTTCGAGACCGAAATAGGGGCAACAGATGAGGTGTAATAGGGGGATAGTTTTTATACCTGAAGAAAGGAGAAGCATATTCTGTTAAGGGGAGAATATGCGGTAAAGGGATATGGACTTGAAGAAGAAGCTGATCAAAGGGATGAGCAAAGAGACGCAAACTTCTGCTGAGGAGGGAATACCCGATAAGAAAGGAATAAAAAAAGAGAAATCTTCAAAGAAGAATATGGAGAAATCTACGGCAGGGGAACAAAGAAAAGGACTTGACTGGAAGGGACTATTTAGAAAGCTCAACAGTATCAGGGCAAAACTGATCTTAGCTTTCCTGGTACCTGTCATTTTGATCATAGTGCTGGGTGTGCTTTCCTATTCTAAATCCTCAAAGGGTCTCATCGAAAGCTATGAAAGTTCTACACTTTCGACGATGAACAATATGGCAAGATATTTTGACTTCGGAGCAGAAACGGTTGCAAGTAAGGCCAAAACCCTCAATACCAATGACGTTCTTGTTAAATATTACTCCGGAGAATATCAGAATAATAAAGATGAGGAGACTAATCGCTTCAAAGAAGTGAGGTCTTCCATAACGAAAGAGATTCTGTCACAGGATTATATTGCCAATGTATATATTATGTCGGGCTACGGTACGGCTATCTCCGGGAATGGTACCGCTGCCAGTAAGTTGGTTTATGATGATTTTATGACGAGTGGAGAAGGCTCCATTCTTAAGGCTAGTGGAGCAGAAGGCGTATGGGTTGGCTCCCATCCTTACCTGGACGGACTGTCGGGTACGAATGATACCACATACTCCTTCAGTTACATCAGTAATCTGAAAGGCACGGATGGCAAAACGGTTGGAAGCATCGTTCTGGATGTTGATAATAATTATGTGAAGGATACAGTCTCCGGAAGCGGATTCCCTACCGGGAGTGTTGTCGCTTTTGTAAGTGTTGACGGCAGGGAGATTATCTCGGGTGTTGTACCGGAAGGCTTTAAATTCACCGATCAGACCTATTATCAAAATGCCGTCGCTGCTACAAGATCAGCAGAAGGCAGCGAATATGTAAGCTTTAACGGCGGAAAATACCTGTTTGTATATTCAAAGATTGAAAGCAACGGTAGTATGCTTTGTTCGGTAATACCGCAAAGGGTAATCGTGAGTAAGGCGAACGAAGTCAGAAAGATAACACTACTTGTTGTAATCCTGGCCAGTATCATAGCAATTGCACTCGGGACCTTTATGGCAAGTGGCTTCAGTAATACGATCCATAAGGTAAATCATGTGCTTAATATGACGGAACAGGGAGATCTTACTCATTACACTTCCATCAAAAGAAGAGATGAATTCCATATTCTTGGCAAGTGTATCAATGATGTAATAGACAGTATGCAAAAACTCATAAGGAAGATGACCGGCACCAGTGCTACTGTATCCAAGTCGGCTATGGTAGTCTCCGAAAGCTCAGGAATCCTGGTAAATGCTACGAGAAATATCTCCGATGCTGTCAGCGATATCGAAAAGGGTGTATCCCAGCAGGCACAGGATGCTGAGAGCTGCCTGCATCAGATGGCAGATCTGGCAGATAAGATTAATAAGCTGTATTCCGGCACGCACAATATAGAACAGATTGCCGGAAATACAAAGACTATCGTAGGCAGCGGTATGGGAATTGTAGATAATCTCAACGCCAAAGCGAAGGATACCACAGATGTCACCAAGACTGTCATCAGTGACATTCAGAATCTGGAGTCGGAATCTCAGGCGATCGCAGGTATCATAGAGACCATCAACGGTATTGCCGAGCAGACCAACCTACTTTCTCTGAATGCTTCCATCGAAGCGGCCAGAGCAGGAGAATTCGGAAAGGGCTTCTCAGTTGTTGCAGCTGAGATCAGAAAACTTGCAGATCAATCCCTCAAGGCATCCAATGAGATTGCAAAAATAATTAAAAGAATAGAAGATCAGACAAGGAAGACCGTGAATACTGCCAAGTATGCTCAAAGCATCGTATTATCCCAGGAAGAGGCGCTTATAAGTACCGTAAGCGTCTTCAAGGATATTAACCAGCATGTCGAGAATCTGACGGACAATTTAAATCAGATTGCATTTGGTGTTGAAGGCATCGAACATGCCAAGGATGATACCTTAAGAGCCATCGAAAGCATATCCGCAACCTCTCAGGAGACGGCGGCAGCTACCGAAGAATTAAGCGTTACGGCTGAGAAACAGCTCGAAGAAGTAAATAAACTGAATGACGTTGTACAGCAGCTGAACGACGACGCAGTAGAACTGGAAGAGTCAGTGAAGGTATTTAAGATTAATTAAAGCGCAGAATATAAAGATATAGGGGTTGTGACGGATCACCGATCACAACCCCTATTCTATTTAATAATTAGAAATAATAAACTTCTGCATAAAATTTCAGAAAATTATGGAGTTGGTTTAATGTTTATAAAAAATATAATAAAAAAGATATATTTTGTGCTATTTATGTACTGTACAGATGGCAAAAAATCTGGCATACTTATACTATGATACCAAAATATATGCGGCATCCTGGGGGGAGCGCATCACGGTATGATAAAAGAAGGTATTTATTACGAATAATAAGGAGGATTAGCTATGGCAGTACAAATTTTTCAGCAGCGTAGAGATATGATGTCCGGGGGAAGCGGATTTTATTTTGGACCTGCCGGTACCGGAAAGACTTATGCTTTAATACGAGAGATCGAACATGTTTTAGAGAATACGGAAGGAACGGCATTTGTTATCAGTAAGAGCGGTGAGTTCAATGAACTTGCAGAGAAGTATGACGGAATTATTATCGATTTGGCAAAGGAACCTTTAAACCCGTTAGCGATCCTGGACGCATGTGATATCAGTGAACAGGATGTTGTATTCTTAAGCAAGATCAAATTCGGTCTGGCAAAGCTTTTGATCGAAAGCCGGATACCGAAGCTTACCAGCCTTCAGAAATATCTGATTGAACAGGTAATGTTGAGAATGTGCGTAGAGTGCGGAGATCTGGACTGGACGAAGTATACGAAAGCCTTTGCGGATATGATTGAGAATTATAAGACAAAGAAGATAGCGAAAAAGCTTGAAGATATTAAGGGCAGCTTGGATAAAGTTGCGGCAGAGCTTAACCTTGGTTCGGTTAGTACGGATAGTATTTTATTAAAGGATACTTTCTTGGAGGAACTGAAGGAACTGGCAGCAGCAGTAGAAGAAGTCGGCAAACTGGCGGGCGGCAAGGAACAGACACCGATCGGAAGCCATCGCCTGGTAATCTATGATGTACAGAATGTGGCTAAGGAAGATGCCGATAAGTATTGCTTGATGGCAATCGAAGATGTCTGGACGAGACTCAACGGGAAAGCACCGATCACCGGAGCAAGATTGTTAATCGATGAAGCAGATAGCATCTTCGCAAGTTATGATAAGTATCTGCTTATGATGTATAAGGTAGCGAAAGCCCAGGGCTTTGTGATCACCTCCGTAATAGAGGATACGATGAATTTTCTTACGAAGAGAGGAACTTTCCGTAATGTATCCGGATATTATGAGCTGTTTAAACATCCTCGTAAAGATATCGAGCAGCTTCGTCCTATGTACAGCTTAAGCGACGAGGAGACGGAATGGATCGCAAAAGCTCCGAACGGCCAGAGATTGGTACTCTGCGGCGGTAACCGCTTCCTGGTTAAGGCAGTAAAGTAAGCTGAGTTAATAATCAGTTCGGAATAATATTACATAGTTCAATAATTTAAGGCTGTATCTGAATTCTGTCTTGAGAGACAAATTCAGATACAGCCCTTCTTTTATATAACAGTTCATGAATTATGTTGTTAGCCGCTGGTTATTTGGAAGAAGCAGCAATGGTGGTTCAACAGCATTGAATTTCCTTGATATAAAATTCTTTGCCACTCAACAATTCAAAGCTTTTGCTTCCACATTTTGGGCAGGTGCCGCGCTCCGTCAGCAGGTTGAATACCTGTTTACAGCTTTTGCAGAGTCCGTTTCCCGGAATAACCTCAATTTCCAGCCTGGAGTCTTGAAGCATCGTACCCTCCACGGCAGCAGGATAAAGCTTTTGCATATATTCCGGTATCATAGAGGAGAGTTCTCCGATTTGCAGAACCAGGGTATCAATTCGCTCTACGGCATTTTCCTTTGCAAACTGTTCTACCTGATTGACTACTTCGATAATAACACCCAATTCGTGCACGGAATTTCACCTCCCTAATATAATTCCGATTGATATTGCAAATTATCTGGTAAAAACTTTAACTGCTTTTTTAATGGCAATCTTACCTTTACGTTTTAATATCTGTTTGATTACTACCGGTTTTAGATCCTCGAAGGCAACCCCTTCACCGTCATATTTCCTAACCAGAGAAATTGCATCAAAGCTGCATCTGGTGGTGCAGGCACCGCAGCCGACGCATTGGAATTCATCCACCATAGTGGCACCACAGCTTAGGCAGCGCTCTGTTTCCCGCTTCATCTGCTCCTCTGTAAAGGGTAGCCGGGGATCCTTGAAGGCTTCTGATGAGGTATTGGTATGGGCATGGTTCGCTTGCTGTCTTGGCTGACGGTCATAACCGTCCAGATTAATATTCTCTTTATCCAGGGAATGATATTCCCGCTTGTCACGTCCGATAATGAGGCTTTGTCCCGGCTGGACATAGCGGTGAATGGAGATCGCGCCTTGTTTGCCGGCAGCAATCGCATCAATCGCAAAACGTGGGCCTGTATACACATCACCACCGACGAAAACATCCGGCTCAAAAGTCTGGTAGGTTAAGAAATCCGCTTTTACAGTTCTGTTCGGATTAAGCTCGACCTTGCTGCCTTCCAGAAGTCCCCCCCATTCGATTGCCTGACCCACGGAGAGAAGCACCGTATCCGCTTTAACAGTGATAACATCATTCTCATTATAAGCAGGATGAAATCTGCCATCTGCATCGAATACAGAGGTGCATCTTCTAAATTCCACACCTACAACCTGATCCTGCTCAACCAGAATTCTCTTCGGACCCCAACTGTTATTCAGCGCTATTCCCTCAGACAGGGCTTCTTCCACCTCTTCCTCGAGAGCAGGCATCTGTTCCCGGGCTTCCAGACAATACATAGTAACCTGATCTGCTCCGACACGTACCGCACTTCGCGCTACATCAATCGCTACATTTCCGCCACCAATTACAATAACATTGCCTTGCAGACGGATTTCCTTACCGAGATTAACATCACGGATAAAGTCCACTCCGGTAATTACACCTTTCGCTTCCTCTCCCTCGATGCCGAGTCTGCGTCCTGCCTGTGCTCCGATTGCCAGATAGAAGGCTTGATATCCCTGAGCCCTAAGCTCCTGTAAAGTAATATCCTTTCCAACGGTAATACCCGTTCGGAATTGAACACCAAGTTCTTTTAATATAGCGATTTCAGCATTGACAACCTCTTTCTCCAGACGGAAGGAGGGGATTCCCAATGTGAGCATACCTCCGAGAGCCTGTTCTTTCTCGAATACGGTCACCTCATAACCGTCGATTGCCAGATAGTATGCACAGGAGAGCCCGGCAGGACCGGCGCCGATGACTGCGATTTTCTTTCCGTAAGCATGGCGTTTCTTTGGCAGAAAGCGATGATCCTGATTCAAATCCTGCTCTGCGATGAATTTTTTGATTTCGTCAATAGCGATTGGTTCGTCGATGTCACCTCTGGTGCAGGCTGATTCGCATTTTCTGGGGCAAATGCGTCCGCATACCGCAGGGAACGGATTCTCATGCTTGATCAGTTCCAGAGCTTCTGTATATCTACCCTGGGATGCCAGCTTTATGTAGCCCTGAATTGAGATGTGCGCAGGGCATTCTGTCTTGCAGGGACTGGTTCCTGTATCCGTTACATCCTGACGGTTGGTACGGTATTCCGGATTCCAACGCTCCGGTCCCCAGTCAGTATCGCGAGGTGTCTCAACCTTCTTCACAGGAAGCGGCTTTACGGTACAAAGCTTCTGCCCGAGCTGCAGAGCGTTAACAGGGCAATTTTCCACACATTCACCGCAGGCAACACATTTATCCTTATCAACATGGGATACATAATTGGAGCGTACCATATCGACATTCTTGAACATGGAAGCGGTACGAAGGGAGAGACAGGAGCAGCCGCAGCAGTTACAGATGGCATGCGTCTTACCGGAGCCATCCAGATTCGGAATCTGATGCATCAGTCCGTTCTCTTCGGCTCGCTTGATGATCTCAAAGGCTTCTTCCCGGGTAATCTGGCGGCCTCTGCCGGTACGAATATAATATTCGGCAGCATGACCCATCTGGATGCACATATCCTCCTTTAAGTGCCCGCAGCCCTCACCCATTTTTTCTCTGGCAGTACGGCAGGAGCAGTCGGATACGGTGAAGATATCATTTTCATTCAGATACTTGGAGACCTCTTCATAGGAGGCACGTCTGGTCTCGCCGTCAATTGCTTTTTCGATGGGAATCACGCGCATGAGTCCGACTCCGACGGGAAAGGCCCCGGTCGATTTGGGACCCCTTACTCTGCCGTAGGCTTCGAAGGCTCTGGCTATTTGAGGATACTTAGCTACATTTTCCTTGTTATTCACCATCATTTCCATGATGCCCGGTACCCAGGTGTCATACCAATAGGTATCGATTCCGTCAATCTTATTAACGAAGCATACACCGGCCACGGCAAGTTCCCATAGGAGACCGGCATTCTCTTCTTCGGATTTGCCGCACATAGTGGCAAGCTGTGCTGCGGTGTAATGCTTCCTGATCTCCATATGAAGTGCAACCTCCGCCATGGCGTCGGTGACTACCGGCTCCAGTATCATATATTCCGGATCCGTAGCCTTAATTTCATCCTTCGAACCAAGCTTTTTCCTGCTGATATGGTTCGCTAGCTCTAATGCCTTCTGATTTACAGCCATAGTTAACCTCCGATATTTTGGTTATAGTATTGATCGATTGAAACGACAAAAGGTCATGTCACCTCTGGTGGCATGATTTACTTACATAAGAAAGTCTCTGGAAAATGCACTTTCCGAGAGCTTTCTTATGTAAGTTATCCAGCTGCTTTCAGCAGCAGGACCTTTTGTCTCTTTACTCAATTCATCTATGCCTTCCACAGCAGGACTTCCTGCTTGAGCCAGTCGGCAAATTCTTGTATTCCTTCTCCGGTCTTAGCACAAATAGGTATGATCATCATGTCAGGGTTTAAGTGCTTAGCTCGTTCCTTACAGGCTTCCATGTCGAAGTCAAAGTAAGGAAGAACATCTGTCTTATTAATTAGCAATACATTAGAGATCGAGAACATCAGTGGATATTTTAAAGGCTTATCATCACCCTCGGGGATACTGAGTATCATGGCGTTCTTGACTGAGCCTGTATCAAATTCTGCCGGACACACCAGGTTACCAACATTTTCGAGGATAGCGAGATCAAGCCCCTCGGCGCCCAAGCCTTCCAACCCCTGTTTCGTCATATCGGCATCCAGGTGGCACATGCCTCCCGTATGGAGCTGAATTACCTTGACTCCGGTCTCTGATATGGTACGGGCATCTACATCTGAGTCAATATCTGCTTCCATGACTCCGATTTTTAAGTCGGCTTTCAGAACTTCGATCGTCCTTTTCAGCGTCGTGGTCTTACCGGCACCGGGGGAGGACATCAGATTCAGCAGGAAAGTCTTTCCCTTCTTTAACTCTTTTCTGAGTGCATCTGCCTGCCGGTTATTATCATCAAATACACTCTGCTTAATCTCGAGGATCTTAAAACTATTCATTTACTCATCCTTCCTTAAGGCAATTCACTATTCCGCCAGAGTCTTAATCTCCTTATATGCCTTTAAATCAACATACAATTCAGAGGTATAAGGATTACGTTTGGTCTTCATGGCTTTATAGATCATATAGACTGTCACGGCGATATTTGCTACCAGAGCTGCACAGCTCCAGAAGAAAAGCGGTACCTTGTTATAGCTAGAGGCAACAGCGAAAGCCCCTTTATCGATGAAAGAAGGAACAGTCTGGGCGAACATGCACCATAGGGCCAGGGTCTGGGCACGATGCTGTAGCCATGCTCCTTTTCCGAGAGTAAAGGCACACAGAGTAGGAGCAAGCAATAAAGCGAAACCGCAATACCAGGAATGGCCGGGCAGACAGTTGTAGGTATATGCAAAGTTCCATAAATCATAAGCGATAATCCAAAACCACAGCATATCCGGCCACAGCATATCTTTGCTGCCATCCTTCTTTGTAACCTTGCGTACGCAGATACCGAACCAGCCGGTGATGGTGATGATATTAAGGATACCTGCGATGGCATTCATGAAATTCCAGGGTCCGCCAAGGACATACATAGCTTCATCAGCAAGAACACCACCCTGAGAATAATTGAGACCGACCTCGATATCTCTGGCCACTGCTTCTAGGATATTAATTGCAAGAATTAACGGAGGGAAGCATAACGCGATCTTGTTGTCAGACAGGCGCCAGGTCTTGCCGGTCTTCTTGTTGGTACCATGGACATGTCTGATGCACCAGAAACCGATGCAGCCTGCGGTAGAGGAGTAAACCTTAGCCAGATGGAACCAATCGGTGTAGGTAGTATCGCTCAGCACGGTGAACCAAAGGATTGATAGAACAGTCGGTAATACGATAAAGCAGAAAAATCCGATCACAGTAAATCTTCTTGATAATTCATTTGCGGTAAAAAGTATTGCAAAAACCATAATCCATACCAGCCAGACACTGAGTGCACTCGCTCCGGCCTCGTAATTGAAAGTAAACATAAATTTCTTCCTTTCCCCTTATGTAATGATTAAGTTCTGCATTAGGTGCATGGTCAATCAAGTGGTATCCGATGATCGAATCGTACTTGCTGTGGTGATTATCTCTGGTCTGACCAGAGGAATACCTGATGCACATTTACCGGAATGCATACTCTACTTATTATTATCGATCAAAAACGTGAAAAGTCAATAATACTGGGGATTATTCGGCGTTATAGATAGAAATCAAGTCTTGAATTATAGCATTTAATACAATATAATTGTATTGTGGTATCTGGTCGAACCAGTGACAGAAGGGAGTTGTTTTATGGAGTTTAATAAGCTGACGGCACCATCTCTGAAAGAGTTGTTTATCAAAGAATTGGAAGGTATGATTCTCTCCGGAAAGCTGGCAGTTGGAGAGAAACTGCCTCCTGAACGGGAGATTGCAAAAACCATGCAGGTAAGCAGAGGAGTGGTCAACTGTGGTATTATGGAACTTTCCAGAAAAGGCTTCTTAACAATCAAGCCTCGAATGGGAACCTTTATCGCTGATTACCGGAGGAACGGAACCATGGAGACCTTGATTTCAATCCTTCACTATAACGGAGGGATGCTTAGGGCCAGTGAAATCCGGTCAATATTGGAGATCCGCCAGGCACTCAGTGAGTTGTCCTTCCGACTTGCGATACCTCAGCTAACCGATAAGGATATGGAGACTCTGAGAAAATATGTAGATGGAATAGCGAAAGCAGCCAGCCGTAGAGAAGCCAGTGAGAGAGCTTTTGAATTTCATCACGAGCTGGCAGTATTATCCGGTAATATGCTGATGCCGTTAATTTATTATTCCTTTAAGGATGCGGTTTTGATGCTGTGGGAAAGGTTTTGTGATCTTCACGGGGTTGAAAAGCTATATTCCAATACGGATACCCTGTGCAGGTATATAGAACAGAGAGATATCGAAGGGGCAATCAAATGGTCAGAGAAGACATTGAAGGATGCCATCACAGGAAAGGATCAGATTTATTATTATTCATGATAAGTGTGCCCCGCAAGTGGGGACGATTAAGCAAACAGGATATCAGGAATTTCTAAAAAAAGATAGCTTTGATAACGAAGAACAGAATGAATGCCCAAATCAAAATAATGGGGATAGCAAAGAACCATTTCTTTGGCTTTCCATCCGTCCAAAGAGCCTCTGCTTCCGTCCGACATTCCTTAATTACTTCGAGTGGGATGAAATGTAAAGTAAGGGCCGCCAGCGCAGGCAGTATAATCAGATCATCGAGGTATCCGAGTACCGGTATAAAATCCGGTATCAGATCAATCGGTGATAATGCATATGCTATGGTTAACCCTGCAAACAGCTTTGCAATGACAGGTGTTTCCTTTTTGCGCAGGGCCAGGAAAATTGCCGGAATATCTTTTTTTAACTGCCGGGCTTTCTCTTTTAAGGTCATTATTCTCTCCGTAATATAGATCAAAAAATCTACAAACTATAAAATCTACAGAGCTATGAGATTAACTCTTCTAGCTCTTCCGTATCTTCCGGGTCCTCTAAAATCAGATGATGTATTTCATTTATCTTACAGCAGATTCTATTATATACAAGCTCACAGAGCTCTTTCGTCTTCATTTCGCAGTAATCTTCATAATAGATTGGGTCCAGATAATGTACTTGCGTTTGTACCCGCTTTAATGTGTTTTCAGTAAATGCACGATAGGAATCGACGATAACAACAGGAATAATAGGACATTTCGTAATCAAGGGAAGCTTGAAGGATCCGTTATGAAACTCCTGCAGGTTGTTTTTGTTATCAGTATAGCCTCCTTCGGGAAAAAGCAGATATTTTCTTCCAAGCTTGATTTCTTCTGCTACCTCCTGAATTATTCTGACCTGTTGTCTTGGATCTTTCTTATCCAGCCGTTTCCCTTTGATCAGGTTAATAAAGAGATTATTAATCAGACTTTCGGAGGTTTCCTTATCCATAACGATGGTACACGGCTCCTCGTGGGAAGCAAGAATACCGAGTGCATCATATTTGCCCTGGTGATTGGCATACATAATATACCCTCCCTCCGGAGGAAGGTTTTCCTGACCGGTTACTAAGGTTGTAATACGACCGCGTCTCTTGATCATATTAACGAGCTTAAGACCGGCTCTATAACAATACCTCTCATCGTACTTCTCCGGGTGCTTTGCGAGGTAGTACATCTGGGGGATAAAATACAGATTGAATATCGCGGCTGTAATAATAACATAGTAAAATCGAAGCATATTCCTGACCTTCTTACATAAATTTCTTTGTCTTGTTATGCTTAATTGTAACACAACCCAATATTTTATGCTACCCCCATGTTACAGTGGGAAATGCTGAATAGGAATACGAATTCCGCAATAGGAACTATCAGATTTATATTTTAGATAACGCAGAGAAAAGTGGGAGATTATTCTCACTCTATGTATTTTTATACTGATTCTAATTGAACAAAGGATAGCGATGTGATAAGCTATTAGTAAATTACTTGGTTTTGCAGGAAATATTAGATAATTTAATAATATACGTAGGCGGGATACAAATGGCGAATGAGCTTGAGATGGAGAACAATAAAATAGGATCCGCAATTCAATATTTCCGTGAATCGTATCAGATATCACAAGGAAAATTATGCATGGGTTTATGCTCGGTGGCTACTTTATCAAGAATTGAAGCAGGGGAACGTGATGTGGATTCCTTGCTGCTGGAGACTCTTCTGGAGCGTCTTGGCAGGATGCCAAATCAGTTTGAACTAATTCTGACAGAGTATGATTATGATTTATATCAGAAGAGAGAAGAGATAAAAAAGCAGATTGAGGACAAGGATTATACTGCTGCATATGAATTATTACAGGATTATGAGAAGCTTGCACCTCCGAAAGGAAATGTACATACCCAATTTATGATAGCAAGCCGGGCTCTGTTGAACGAATTAAACGGGGGATCGATTGAAGACACTATAGATTTGCTGATGCAGGCTATTACCTGTACGGTTCCGGACTTTAAGACAAGTGAGATTAAGGAGTATTACCTAAGTAACAGTGAGTTAAATATCATCGTAGATATCCTTCAGCGGATGGTTGATGCACGGATGAATAAAAATGCCAAACTGATATTGAAGCAGGTATTGGATTATCTGGAGCTGCATGTATCTGTAGAAGAAAACAGCAATCTGTATTCCAAGGTTTCTATTATTGCCGGAAGACTCTATATGCGTGAGAATAACCTGAAGAAAGCATTAGAAATGTGTAACAAATGCTTTGAGAAGAGTAAGGGTAATCGGAAGATGGACCATCTTGGCGAATTAACCTTTATCAAAGCCCAGGCAACGGAAGGTTTGTTGAAGCTGCAGGTGGATTGGGAAGAGAAAAAGAAAGATTGCCTTAAGCTTTATCTACAGGCTTATTATGTTTTGAATTTTTGCGAAGAAACAGACACTGCTGAGGAAATCCGGGAACACTTAAAGGAGGAGTATCAATGGGTAGATATCGATTAGGTGACATCATCCGTATGACTAGAAAATCCCTATCTATCACACAGGAACAATTGAGTGATTCGATTTGCTCAGTTGAGACCCTATCCAGAATAGAAAATGGATGTCAGAACCCTACGAGAGATACCTATGAGCTTCTTATGGAGCGTATGGGACGAATCCGTTCCAGAGCATATTCTATGCTGTCAGTGTCGGATTTAAAGGTGCTGGAGAAGATGAAGCAATTTGAGGATTTAGCAAAACTTTATGATTTTAAAAGTGCTGATGATATTTTAAGTGAAATCAAAACTAAAATAGATAATTCTATTTTAGATCAACAGTTCATAATAAGAGCAGAAAATCTTATTAATTTTTACCTACATAGAATTGAACCTGAAAAATATCTTGAGGGAGTCGAAAGAGCAATTAAATTTACGATTCCCCAATATGGGAAAATATCATTATCCAATTGGCCTTTAAGTTTTAGCGAAGCAATGCTATTAATTAGTATATCAATCGCTAATGCTGAAAAAAAAGATTATAATAAGTCAATCTTAGTTCTCAATGAAGCCTATAGTGCACTTAATCAAAGTTATATGGATGAGCAGCAAAGGGCGATTCTACAGGTGACAATAGCAACTAATTTGTCAAAAGCATATGGAATTATTCAAAGGCATGAGAAAGCGATTGAGATTGCAAATGAAGGAATAGTAATATGTAAAAAATACAAATTAGGTAATACACTCCCAAATCTCTTATATAATATTGCTTGGAATAAAGAGAAATTAATCGATATGGGAGTACTATTACCTAATTGTAAGGATGAATGCCTTTTATATTTAAAACAAGCTTATTATATAGCTTTAGCTATGCAAATGTCGTTTATGGGTCAATTTATCAAAGAACATATAATATCAAGCTATGACGTGAATCTAACCAATATTATTGATTAAGCGGAGACAATCCAAGGAGCATCGCTGGCAACCTCAAAACCATCTTCAACGGAAGCGGAGACAATCCAAGGAGCGTCGCTGGCCATCTCTACTCCATCTTCAGCAGAGGCTGAAATAATCCACGGTGCATCGTTTGCCATATCTTGTCCATGATCAGCACCAAATACCTGTAACTTAACTAATACGAGTGTTAATACCATAAGCATAACAAGAGCAGTTGCAGCAAATATACGTTTTCCTGACTTCATTTTTCATACCTCCTGAATTTTAGACGTTTGGGAAATTTTACATTTTGTGAATTTTGAATTAAAAACACGTAAAACGTGTTTTTAATTTTGCTATACGCAAATTATATGGCTGGAATTGTCAAAAAACCATGTCGTCTTTGGAAAACTTTTTTAATTTTCCGAATACGACATGGTTTTTATAGTAGGTATAAGTTAATATAAGAGTGCACACATAACTAATGTCTATATTATAACAAGAGAGAATCGATATGGGAAAAGCAAATATGAGGCCTGCGTTTTATGATGAACTGACTGGATTACCCCGTTTGAATTCACTAAAAGACATTTTAGCTGAATACATCTTAAAAAACTCTTGCAATAAATTAGCAGGAGAGGATAAGTTTGCGCTTGCATATCTGGACATTAACCAATTTTCTTACATGAATGAGACCTATGGCTATAAAATCTGTGATGAAGTAATTAAATGTATGGCTGATTATCTGAACAACAAGGTACAAAGTCCGAATTTTGTATCCAGAATAGCCAGTGACAAGTTCGCTATTTTATTTACTGCCATGACCTCGGAAGAAAAATTGTATGAAACCATCGATGATATTATTAATAACGGCTGCAATATCAGTATTTGCGAGCATGTATTCTATATCACCATGAGTGCGGGAGTGGCCTTCTATCCGGAGCATGGCAGGGATATTGCCACTCTGATGAAGAAGGCGGAGGTAGCCAACTATTTCGCCAAAAAGACAGAGAAGGACATTAATATATACAGTGATGAACTTCAGAAGAATATTGTTGAACAGGTTCAAATGATCAACAGGCTTCAGATCGGGATCGAGAAAGAAGAATTTGCTCTTTTCTATCAACCGGAATTTAATTTGAAGACAAATGAAATTATCGGGGTAGAGGCGCTGGTCAGATGGCCTCAGCCAATGAGCGGATATATATCTCCGGATATTTTTATTCCGATCGCCGAGAAATCTAAGCAAATTTATCTTCTGGAGCGATGGATTGTAAATAAAGCTCTTCAACAAAAGGAGCAATGGGAGAGAGATGGGCTGGGTCATATCGAGTTAGCCATTAATCTATCAAGCAAGACGCTCGAAAGCGAGACAAATTTCCAGAAGATTGAAGAGATCATCTCCTCTTATAACGTGAATTATTCTCAAATCGTTTTTGAGATTACGGAGACTGTGATATTGTCTCAGGTAAATATGGCGATCGAAAGACTGAACCGTCTCAGAAGCTATGGAATAAAGATTGCGTTGGATGACTTCGGAACCGGATACTCATCCCTAACTCATATTATGAAATTACCGATTGATATCATTAAGATAGATAGAAGCTTTATTCAATCAGTACCGCATGGAAATGAAGAGACTGCAATAACGCAGAATATGATTTCTCTGGCACACGATCTGAATTACAGAGTCGTGGCGGAAGGAATAGAGACGCAGGAGCAGTTGGACTTCTTGAAAAAGATTTCCTGTGAGCGCGGACAGGGTTACCTTCTGTGTAAGCCGCTTCCATCGGAACAGCTCGGAGAGCTGTTTGACATAAGGCTGTAGGTAGTTACAGCCGGTTAATTATATATGTAAATTACTTAGCATTTGCTGGACTCCAGCAACAGGCGTTTGGGGAATAAAAAAGGATGACAATTTTATTGTCATCCTTTTTTTGCCCTTAATTATGTAATTGATTTTATTTTTCATATGGATCATAATGAGGAAGCTTCGATTGAAATTCCTTCAGATTGATTATGAAGCCTTCCTGATCGAATTCAGCCAAGGTCACTCCGTCAAAATCACTTACCTCACCATCATATTCACATTTGAAGTACCATTCTGCGGCAGTCCTGTTTCCTTGATGAATGAACTGCTTGATCTCCCAGGCTATTACAGTACCATGCTTCTGCCAATCGCTGAACCATTGTTCAATAACCTCCAAACCATGGTATTCCGGTCCATAGCATTCGCTGTATATCACATCCTTGGCAAAGAATTCTTTCAAGCTTGAGGCATCTCTGACTATCCAGGATTGGAAATATTTCATTAGGGTTTGCTCGTGTTTGTCCATTCTTATCCGGATCCTTTCTATGCTTTCGTTTCATAAAAGATATTACTGACTATTTTATCATAGCAGCGAGGAACTATCTACCATATGGCTTGTTTTAAATGAGAAAATTTGAAATTTATTTGGAATATTATTGCATTTTGTTATTTTAATGATATAATAATCTCTTATTTTATTTTAAGGGGGAATAGGGTGTGAGTTCAGTAATAAGGCTTGGTATCATAGGAGATTATGACGGAAGGCCGTCCCATCTTGCAACAGAGGAAGCGGTGAAGCATTGTGCATCCAAGATGAATTGTTCGGTAAAGACAGATTGGCTGCCGACGGAAACCTTTGCGAAGGGAGAAGTACAAATACTAAATCAATATGACGGTTTATGGTGCGCTCCCGGCAGTCCTTATCAGAGCATGGCTGGAGCAATCTATGCAATTCAATTTGCACGGGAGAATAATTATCCCTTTATCGGCACCTGCGGCGGATTTCAGCATGCTGTCATTGAGTATGGAAGAAATGCCCTGAAAATCGGTGCTTTGCAGGATTTAAGCTTTGACCTGTATGAACCAAATGATTATATCACTGCATTATCCTGTTCGCTGGTGGGGCAGACTCGGCACATCCTCCTTGAACGGACTTCCTATCTATATGATATCTATGGAACGGAAGAAATCGAAGAGAGATATAACTGCAGCTTCGGGTTAAATAAATACTTTCAGGACCTTCTGAATAACAATGGATTTAAGGTTGTGGGGGTCGATGAGGAGAAAGAAGCCCGAATCATGATAATGGAGAATAAAAGCTTCTTCGTAGTTTCTTTATTTCAACCTCAATTAAGTTCAACCTATGAGAGACCGCACCCCTTAATTCTGGAATTCATAAAACAGATAAAGCATTTCAACGCTATCAGGTGAGAAGAGGAAGAGGCTGTTTCAATATATCTCTTGATAAATAAGGTTAGGATAATAGGCATCCCATAATGCTCTGTTTGACGGACAGCTTTCTGATTTTGTAAGACAAGAGCAAACATACTTGTTTGATCATGGCTTACAAAATAGGGAGCTGTCCGTCAACCTGTGTGTGAGGGATGCCTATTGTCTTAACCTTAGCTGTCTTCGTATGTTGAAACAGCCTCTTCTCTCTATTTACATTCAATTACAATGAAAGGGACCAACATCTCCTGATCGGTCATACCTGCGTGGACGCCGATAAACTTTTCGGCGTGGGATACTGTATTAAAGACGGATACATGATTAACTGCTACAGCAAGGTAATCTCCTAAGAATTCTTCAAACCGAGGATGAAGATTACCTGCGCCGAACAGCTGCTTCTCCATTACCTCCTGCTTGGTCAGCAGCAGATAATCCTCCCCGAAATGCTTTAAGAACGCTTTCTCAAAATCATTTTCCCGTCCGTCCTTCACATGGAAGGCAAGAGCCCTTGCTTCTATGGAAGGAAGCCATTTCAGGGTGTCCAGGATGTCCAGGTAATTGCCGATGAATTTGTTATGACTGTCCACCTGCCCGTGATCCGCCACGATGAGTAATATTGTATCTTTAAGCTTAGTACTGAGTTCCTCAATCTCGTCATTGATCCGTTCGACCCATGCGATTGCTTCTTCACTTGTAACACCGTATTGGTGCATACAATTGTCCGGTTCATGCCAGTAGGTATAGAGATAATGGCGGCCTTCTTCCCCGCAGAGCGTCTCTACTCCCTTCAGCAGCTCTTCCAGGCTTTCCACATGATAGGAGCCAAAATAGGAGACGGACTCGGCTCTTGCACCTGGTATCTCATTGATTTTCTCTACCACATTTTTATACGGAATATAGGTATTAGCGACATTGTACTCTGCTACTGTTTCGTCATAGTCATTTGTATTGATAAAAATATTGACATTATCATTTACTTCTGGAAAATGCAGACTCCAGCCCAGCCATGAATGCTCAGCCGGTGCCAGTCCGCTTTCCAGTGTTGTCGTTGCAGCGGTCGTGGTCGGAGGAAAGACCGAGCTGATCTCCGCAAGCATATGTCTTCTTAAAAAGCTGTCCTCAGAAATCATATCCGGAAGGTTTCTGCTGCCCATGGCGTCAAATACCATCAGAACTACATTGCGATAGCGCTTTTCCAAAACCTGATCCGCAATCGTCAAAGTCGGATGATCATTTTTTACGCCGAACTCTTTTTCTATGGAATTAATCAGGTTTAGCAAGCCGTTATGATAATTCGGATACTGTACCATGTTGCCCTCCTTTCAAGTAATGAAGCGTTTCAACCATTATACGCTTCCAGATATAGGAGGTCAATCCAAAGTTA
This sequence comes from Bacillota bacterium, assembly GCA_023414985.1. Classification (GTDB taxonomy): domain Bacteria; phylum Bacillota; class Clostridia; order Lachnospirales; family Lachnospiraceae; genus Mobilitalea. The sequence goes on from JAEZLY010000232.1 coordinate 37,529, forward strand.
GGTATTCGAACTAAAATGAATGATTATTTTATATTCGTTTAACAAATACTAGTGATTATTAAGTTCCCGATAGGAGAGAAGCTATGAAACGATTCCTCGCTGTATTATTACTCATTTCAATCATGCTGTGCAACATCGGCTGTGTGACAAAAAATATCTATGATAACGAGAATACCCCTTCCGATACAACGCAGACACCGGAGGACCTCACTTCAATCACAGGGACACCGGTGCCGGACAGTAACGAGCAGGACACGATACAGTCGGAAAGTCTAACCGGATCGGCGAATTTTCGATTTGTCGTATTGGCTGACAGCAGGGGACTGGACCATGGGGTGAATACCGATGTAGTGGAAAAGATTTTAGGTGAAATCAAGCAGCTGTCACCCCAGCCTGAATTCGCCATCATGCCGGGTGATTTGACTGACGGAAGTAAGACCTATTCGGGTATTAAGTCGCAGCTGGCTTATTTTAAGGATATCATCACACAGTATTATCCCATCAGCTTCTTTTATCCAGGTATCGGTAATCATGAAATGAGAGCAGGGAAGAACGGAGAAAAAGCATTTGCAGAAACGTTCAGTGAATTTAAAGCAACCTTCTTAAAGGATTATAATAGAACCAGTTACTATTTTGATGTAGGGAATACAAGGCTGTTCATGCTGAACTCGGATCATACGGGCGAGATGCATGAGATTACCGGTAAGCAGCTCGATTGGCTGAAATCAAGTATCGATAAAAACAAGAGAACCTTTTTCTTCTTTCACGAACCTGCTTATCCCACAGGAGCCGAAGCCGGTAATTCTCTGGATAAGCATCCGGCTGCAAGAGATATCTTTTGGAAGGTTGCCGATACTTCAAGCGGAGCAATTGTCTTCTGCGGTCACGAGCATAATTATTCAAGAAGGCTGATTGACAGCAGCTTCAATGAGAAGGTAGGCGGTAAGAGCTTCCAGTTTAAAAACAAGGTATTTCAGGTGATATCCGGCGGCTTTGGTGCACCTCTTTACAAACAGTATACAAGTAAGAAAAACATGATTATCCCGCCGGTTCCGCAATACCACTATACGATTGTGGATATTACGGACGGGGCAGTAAATATCCAGGCTGTTGACATCGATGGGAATATCATAGATACCTTTCAAATAAAGTGATTTAATCGTTATGGATCGTTGGGAGTTATTCAGATTAACCTGATATATATTGTATCTATAGGAAAGAATAAGACGAAAGCAGGTATGATTCCATATCTGCTTTCGTCTTATTCTAATGGTGAAGCTTTTAGGTAGAGTATTGTTGTCTTAAGTTTATCTTATTTTTATCCTTGTATAATGTTCGTTCTCGTCGGAATGGTGCAGAGCTGCACCGTTTTTCTCCTGTACCCGGAGAGAGGCTATGTTACTGATATGTACGGATAGATAGATTTCGTCCTCTGAAATTATTTTTCTGGCTTCCTCAATCGCCAAGGCCAAGCCCTTTGTGGCATAACCCCTGCCTCTATAATCTGGGTGAATTCCGTAACCGATATGACCGGCACCTTTTCTGAGGAAATCATTCAGATAGTGCCTGATTCTGAATAAACCGATAATATTACTATCCTCCCATAGGAAGAAATAGGTCTCGGGCACGAAGCCCCGGGGTAAATCCTTTCCTTCTGCATAATTCATGATCTGATAGATGGTCTTGGAGTAAAATTCATCCTTGGAAATACCGTAAAAGTTATTGGTAAACCCATTTTCATTTTCAGGTAAATGCGTGATGAAAAGGAATTCCTTTTCAACATCCTCTAAGTTTGCTTTCTTTAAGGTTATCATATTCATGCCCTCTCTAGATATCATTTATCTGTCTATGTGTGGATTTTTCTGTATCAAAGCCTTCGGGATAGCGTTTTCTCAGTTTATCGATATTCAATTGAAGAATCTCCTCCAGAGAATAACCCAGTACAGTCGCTGTTTCTGCCAGATACCAGGCGATATCCCCCAGCTCCTTAGCCAAATGCTCCTTATCCAGCTCATGCCCTTGTGCCAGATATCTTTTTACAATATCGATTGCCTCTCCGGCTTCTCCGCAGAGACCCATGACACCGTTGATCAGTACATCCTTCTCGGACAATTCGGGATTTAGTGTAGTCATGGCTAGCTTTTGATATTCATTGATTGTCATATAAATCACTCCAGTTCTAGCAGTTTCCTTTACCGTCGATGGAGCAGGCATTTGCACCTGTCTCTCCGTTAGTAAGGGTGATATCGATGAAGTCAGTCAGTTCAAGAGTCTTCGTCCCATCTTCCAGAATAAAGAATGGTATTCCGATCTTTCCGGATTCTTTGACCGGCAGGAATAACTCCTCATGATCCCGGAAGGAGAGAAATTCCTTCAGAGTAGAGGTCTTTTCAGTGATATTCCTGTAATCCAATTCAATATCGGTACGGTTTGCTAAGGCTTTTTTTGCCTCAACACAATCGTGGCAAATTTCTGCACCATACATTACAATCTTCATTTTTTTACTCCCTTCTATGTTTCTTGTTGAAATGCTTGGAGATACAGTTCTACCGATCTTGTCATTTCCTTTGCAAAATCCGAATTATGCTTCCGATTGCAGAAGGCTTGCATCCATGCCTCATAACTTTGCTGTCCAAGGTTTTTCTGAAACATCGCTCGCAAGTCCTTCCGTGGTATACGATGATAGTAATTTTCCTGAACGATATAATTAAGATCACAGCGCTGCGGCTTCGGACGTGCTTGCTGCTGCTCAGTTGGATATCCAAACACCAGCATCGCTGCGGGGAATACGTAATCCGGCAGCTTCAACAATTCCCTGTGTGTTTCATATTGTTCCATAATATCGCCGATGTAGCAGGAACCAATGCCTAAGCTTTCTGCGGCGGTAACTGCATTTTGCGCGGCAATGACACTATCCTCCACAGCCAGCATCAGATCACCGACACCGGGCAGTCTCGGTTCACATCCTCCCTCGTTAAAGGCATCAAACCATTTCTGAAAATCAGCGCAGAATATTAATACCATCGGAGCCTTAGCGATAAAGGGTTGATTATCGCAGGAGACAGCCAGCTTATCCTTGATGCCTTGCTCAGTGATATCGAGAATCGTATATAGTTGTTGATTCCCTGCAGTAGGAGCAGCCATTGCGGCAAGCAGGATGGCTTCCTTTTCCGGAGCATTGATTGGAATATCCTGATATGCTCTGACAGATTTCCGCTGATGCAGGCTTTCAATTATTTCATTCATGTTCATTCCCCCGTTACAGTCAGATTAGTAAGACGATATAATTTACCTTATTATACGTTTCTTGGTGTGGGAAGTCAAATCCTGATGGAGGATATTAGTGTAGGGATTCGTCCGGTTCCATACGGATGAGAAATCAGCAATCAACGATGTAGGGAAGTGCAGCTTCAGAGAATGTGTTAAAAAACCCTTGATTCTGAATTACACCCAAATGTTAGCTTGAAAATACCAATATATGGGGTGCATGTCAAAATCAAGGGTTAAGATTTAATGTTACATATTCGAAAAAGTTCCTATTCATCTGCACGATTGGCAGGAGAATTATATTCTATATGAAGCTTATCATTAATTAATTTTTCCTTATCGGAGCGTGGAGCGGTAATATCAATACCGGCCTTGTCCAGATGTTCCATTTCTTTCTCTTTTCTATATTTTTGATTTGCCTGCTTACTCATAATTTCACTCCCTGTGTTTTATCATAAATTTAGTGTGCCTAAATTTACTTCATCTATACACGGGTTAGAAAAGCGATGGTCGGACTGCAGATGAATTGTTATAATATATGAAAAAACTATTGACTATGACCTTGGGTCATAGTGTAATCTAAGGAAGAAGGAGG
>JAEZLY010000257.1 GCA_023414985.1 Bacillota bacterium
ATAAAGAACATCCTGAATATCCCGGTTATGGCAGCAGGTATTCTGGCAGGTGCTTTCTATCCCTTTGGAAGTCTGAACCCCGGATGGGAGATCGTAATCCGGTTATCCCCCTTGACCTGGGTTAATAGGAGCATATTCTATTGCATCTACGACGATGAGTCAGTTCTTTTATGGAAGGTGACAGGGTTATGTCTGCTCACAGGGATGGCATTTATCTCATTGGCTGTCTTATTTTTTAAGAAGGAGGAGTATATCCATGGCGAGTTACCTGGTTATGAAAAATAGTTTAAAAAGATATTTGCGGCATAAGCCTGTTTTTGCAGTCACCTTTCTGATCCCATTAATTATGTGTATTCTGTTTGGTCTCGTGGATTTCGATATGGTCTCTCTAAGAGTTGGAATATTGACGGAAGAAGGCACGAAAGAGTCAGTGGGTTCTACAGATGAACTGAATAAATTGTATCGGATTTTAAATCAAACTGCGGGCATAACCTATGCACAAGCCAAAGAAGAGCGTGTCAACATGGACTTAATGACAGGACATTTTCAGGTTGTTCTGGAATGTCGGGGGCAGAATTTAAGCAATATCAGGGTGATTGCCTATAAGCCCACGGAATATACAGCTTACTTACAGAAAGCCGTGTCTGCTGCAATAACAGACGGAAAGCCATTGATGCTTGAGGGATTGAAGAAAAAGGGGCTCGGGACAACGGAGCGAACCATTACGATGCTGTTGACCTTGTTCATCATTTTCTCGATCCTTTATGCTTCACCGCTCATCAGGGATAAACAGACAGGAACTTATCTGCGTTATCAGTATGCGAAGAGCAGCAGGCTCGGATATCTGAGCGGACAGACGGCATCGGTCTTCTGTGTGACACTGGTACAGGTATTATGCTGCATGGTCCTGCTGTCTCTGGTATCCACAGAAATGAATCTGGATATGATCAGATTCATCGTAATGTCCGTAGCAATCGCCGGTCTTGCTGCCTTAATCTCCATGTTGATATGCTATGTCAGCAAAAGTGAAGTACAGGCGGGAGTAATAGCCTCCTCGGTCTCGGTGCTGATGTCATTGTTGGGTGGTACCTTTGCTGCGATAGACGCAATGCCCTGGTTGCTACGGATGCTCAGCTATGCCAGCCCGATGCGCTGGGTCGTGGAGCTGCTGCATTTATTGTAAAGCGTCTGCCGGAGAAACATTAAATTTTTCTTACTTTTGGATATTTTCATTATTTTTTAATGTTATCTTCCTCCATATATTATATAATTCATGATAAAGAATTTTCTGATCCCATAAAATACATGAAAGTTAAGCTTGCAGCCTCTGTCGGGAAATTGGCAGATAAACAGTCCTGCTATCTTAAAGTAAGTTTAGATATGTGTGGAACTGGGAGGGCTTCATGTTTATGTGGGAACATTCGAAATCAGGAGGATAAAATATAATGTATGAAGAGATTAACAGACAGCTGGAAGAGGCGATGCAGAAGGTCTGCCGCCGAAAGAAGCTGTGCTCCATGCTGGAGGAAATGACGGTCAGACAGGAAAGTCTGAAGCAGAAACTGGCGGAATGTCAGGCAATACTTGATAAGGAAAACGCGGATGTGGATCAACTGGAAAAGAAAAGTCTGCCCCATCTGTTCTATACAATGCTCGGTAAACTTGGAGAACAGGTAGAGAAAGAGCGGAAGGAGGCGTTAGCCGCTGCTTTAAAATACGACCAGGCGGCAGCGGAGCTGGCCCTGGCAGAACAGCAGAGAAGACAACTGGAAGAGGAGCTGATGGAATACAGAACCTGTCAGGGGGAGTATGACAGCTTGTACGAAAAGAAGCGCGAAATGCTCCTTGCCACTCATTCTGAGTCGGGTCAGAAGCTGCTGGAGTTATCCGCACAGCTCATGGCTCTGAAGAATAATCAGAAGGAGCTTCAGGAAGCGGTTGTGGCCGGAAGAGAGGTAATGTCATGCATTGACAGTGCAATGGGCAGTCTGGAAAGCGCAGAGGGCTGGGGTACCTTTGATTTACTTGGAGGCGGTCTGATCTCGGATCTGGCAAAGCATTCCCATATCGACGACGCCAAATCAGAAGCTGAGGCGATACAGTCGAAGCTTTCCTCCTTCCGGACAGAGCTTGCGGATGTCAGGATCACGAACGGAATTACCTTTTCCATGGATGGGTTCGGAAAGTTCGCCGATTTCTTCTTTGACGGTTTGATTGCGGATTGGTGTATGCAGTCAAAAATAAAGGAATCCCTGGATAGTGTCCGAAATGTTCAGTATCAGGTACAGGAGGTATTGGATAAACTGGAGCGCATGAGCAGTACTGATCAGGGTAAGGTACAAGAGCTTGAACAGCAAATCAGCGAGTTTATACAAAAGGCTTAACCGGTAAAATTCACTTAGGGAATGCCTTACTATTACATCAGTTGGGAAAGAGCAGGGTGAGGGAATGAATTTCAGAGAATGTTATCAGTCAGGAAAGATCATTATGACAGAGGGAGCCTTAGGAATCCGGTTACGGAATGAGCATGGTATCGTCTATGATTCCGAGGTGGCGAATGCGAACCTCATTTACCGGGAGGATGCAAAGCGGGCAATCAAGGATATTACCAATCAATATCTTGAGATAGCTGCAAAGTATCAGCTTCCGATGATGCTGATGACTCCGACCAGAAGGGCGAATCAGGAGAATGTAAAGAATTCCCCCTACGGGGAGGAGCTGATAGCCGATAATGTGCGATTCTATCGAAGTCTTCAGAAGGAGGCCATGGAGAAGGATCCGGCTCATACAGATATCTACCTTGGCGGAATGATGGGCTGCAAGGGTGATGCCTACAAGGGTACCGGAGCTTTGACTACCGAGGAAGCTTACAGGTTCCATTCCTGGCAGGCGAAGCTTTTTGCGAAGGCAGAAGTCGATTTTCTCTATGCAGCCATTATGCCCAATCTACCGGAGGCAATCGGGATGGCAAAGGCGTTGGCGGATACCGGCTTATCCTATATCATCAGCCTGATGATCCGAACCAACGGAAGGATGATTGACGGAACCACAATTCATGATGCCATTGAAGCAATCGAGAATTCAGTGGAAGAAAAGCCGATCTTCTATATGACGAACTGTGTTCATCCGGTAAATGTAGGAAAAGCGCTGGAATGGGAGTTTAACCGGACGGAGCTGGTAAGCAGACGTTTTCGTGGTATTCAAGCCAATGCTTCACCCCTGACTCCGGAGGAACTGGACGGAAGCTGTGAGATTATCAGCTCCGAACCGGAAGAGCTTGCGGATGAGATCATGAAATTGCATAACCAATATGGCCTTCAGATCCTTGGAGGGTGCTGCGGTACGGATGAACGGCATATTGAAGAGCTGGCAAAGCGGATTAAGAACCTAAGGTAGACTTTTGACTCGTTTCCCGTTATAATATGATACGGTAAACGAGTCATTTTTATTGTAGAATAGGAGGAAAGCATGGCCTTGCGTAGAACGGTTGTGCTCATAGATAGATGAAAAAAGGTATGATGTATGAAGGCGTCGTAAAGCGAGTGGATTTCCCCAATAAAGGAGTCGTTGAGCACGAAGA
>JAEZLY010000316.1 GCA_023414985.1 Bacillota bacterium
GGATTATGTTGTGCGAACTGTGCGGCTAAAATAGAAGAAGAAGTCGGGGCATTGGCAGAGGTGGCAGAAGCAAATGTCAATCTGATGAACAGTACTTTAAGTGTTACTCTGGAACGGACGGAACCTGAAAATATTACAGAGCTGGTTAAAAAAATTGTTGCAGCGCATGAGCCTTCTGTTAAGGTGATCGAACATAAGAAGGAGGCTTCCGGGAAGGCAGCTGGTCATGAAGACCCACATAATGATGACGCCAAAGAGATGAAATCCTATCTGTTTCGTCTGGGCATTGCGGTACTGCTTGCGGTATTGTTTTCAGTCGTAAAGGTCTCTGCAGTTATAGAGATCACAGCATTTATCGTTGCGTACCTTTTGGCAGGCTATGAGGTTCTGACCTCTGCTATAAAGAACATAATCAAAGGCAAGGTATTTGACGAGAATTTCCTAATGGGTATAGCATCACTGGGTGCATTTCTCATCGGTGATTTTACAGAGGCAATTGCTGTTCTTGTATTTTATGGGATAGGAGAATTACTGCAGGATCTGGCAGTGGCAAGATCAAAGAAGAACATTACCGGTCTGATGGATATCCGGCCGGATTATGCTAATATCATACGGGATAATGAAATCCTGGTTGTCGCTCCGGAAGAGGTAAAGCTGGGGGACAGAATTGCCGTTAAGCCGGGAGAAAGAATTCCCTTGGACGGTATCATCCTTAAGGGTAACAGCTTTGTGGATACCAGAGCGCTGACCGGAGAAAGCGTACCCAGAGAAGTATTACCCGGAGATATGGTATTATCCGGCACGATCAATACCAGCGGACTACTTGAGGTGGAGGTAACCAAATCCTTTGAAGAAGCTACCGTGAACAGAATACTGGAACTGGTTCAGAATGCCGGCAGCAAGAAAGCACAGAGTGAGAAGTTCATTACCAAATTTGCAAGATATTATACTCCGATCGTAGTTTATGCTGCGGTAGCGGTTGCAATTCTTCCTCCGTTGTTTGGCTTCGGCTCCTTTACGGTATGGCTGTATCGTGCCTTAAGCTTCCTGATCATTTCCTGCCCCTGTGCTTTAGTAATCTCAATACCGCTTAGCTATTTCGGAGGAATCGGTGGCGGTGCAAAGCAGGGTGTCCTGGTAAAGGGCGGCAATTATCTGGATGCGCTTCAAAAGGTGGATACTGTAGTATTTGATAAGACCGGTACGCTGACCAAAGGTGTATTCCGTGTAACCAGGGTTTATACAGCGGATGGCACTCCAAAGGAGGAACTGCTGCGCCTTGCGGCAGCTGCCGAGAAGCATTCCCTGCATCCGATTGCTCAGTCAATCACAGAATATTGTGATAAGGAGAAGATTGCTGTTGCAGAGGAACCGGATCAGATCAATGAGCTTGCCGGCCATGGCGTAATCGCTGTGATGAAGGAAGGAACCGTCTACGCCGGAAATGCTAAACTAATGCAGAAATATAACATCGACATACCAAACACAGAGGTATCAGGAAGTATCGTTCATCTTGCGTTGAATCAAAAATATTTAGGTTATATTCTCATCAGTGATGAACTGAAAGCTGATGTAAAGGAAACTCTTACCTTGCTCAAGAAGCTTGGGGTGAAAAAGACGATTATGCTGACCGGAGACTTAGAGGCGGCAGCCAAGGAAATAGCCGAGCTCAGCGGTGTGGATGAATATAAAGCGGAGCTGCTCCCACAGGATAAGGTAGCATGGTTTGAAAAATATAAAGAAGGTATGGAAGGGAACGGACGGATCGTATTCGTCGGTGACGGAATCAACGATGCACCGGTACTTGCCGGCGCAGATATCGGTATCGCCATGGGTGGCGTAGGCTCGGATGCGGCAATTGAAGCGGCGGATGTCGTTATCATGAATGATGATATCAGCAAGATAGCAACTGCTATCCGAATTGCCGGAAAGACCAAGCGGATTGTGATGCAGAATATTGTATTTGCTCTTGGTGTTAAGTTGCTAATCATGCTACTGGCATTCCTGGGAATCACTTCTATCTGGTTCGCGATCTTTGCAGATGTCGGAGTTGCATTGATTGCCCTGCTGAATGCTATGCGGGCCATGCGATTATAAGCAGATCGCTTAACAAATATGTAAAATAAAAATTTGAAAGATGTTTTTATAAATGAAGGAATATTAGCTCGAATATGGGCCGATATTCCTTTTTATTATCCACAAAATGACACATAAGTGCCAAAAATTACAACTATAATAACCAGTAAAGGAGCTAATATAAACCATTCCATTAACCGATATATTCTATATCGAAAAGGGATTTAGGAGGTTACGTCATGCAAATAGCAAAAAAGATCAGTCTGTTATTCCTGTTCAGTGTATTATTCACCGTGACAGGATTCATCTTTACAGAGAAAGAGGCAATGGCAAGTTCTGCACCCACATTATCTCTAAGGATTGACGGAAAAGCACAGTCAGGCGAAGAGAGCACGCTGGGAAGAGATACGGCGGATATCAGTGTCTATTCACCTGATGGTTTGCCTACCGGAACGACTGTGGCATGGAGAAATTCCAATGCAGGTGTTCTGACCTTAAGCGGGACAACCGGTGACACTGTAACGATGACCAGACGAGGGCCGGGTTATACTACAGTAAGAGCAGACGTTACCATCAGCGGACGAACCTATACGCTGACGCGAATCATCCGGGTCAATCTGGCGATTGATCATTCTCCCGCACCGGGCGGAACAGGGACGATTGCGACAAACTTTGCACAGAACAGGGTATTACAGCTCAATAAAGGCGGCTCGCAGCAAATTGTACTGAAATACATTGATTATAATACTTCCGGAGATGCTGTGACCGGATCTGCAATTACAAGTACAGATCTGGATTATGTCAGTGATAAGACAAGTGTTGCAACGGTAAATGCAGCAGGTAAAGTAACTGCAGTGGGTGCCGGTGATGCGACAATCACAATAACCACAAGAACTGCCGGAGCGAATGATAATCTCATGACAGCAACCTTAAGAGTAGTCGTAGTACCTACATTTACTCTGACAGCTGAGACCTCAACAGGCGGTGCAATCAGTTATGACAGCGGAACTGATGTCGCCTCCGAAAATTATCATATTGGTATTCCACCTGAATTCACGTTAAAGGCGAATGCTTCTCCCGCAAGTAATATTACCTGGAAGATTTATGATGCCAGTGATAAATCAGATACGAGAAAGCCGTTGGAAAGTGGTGGGAAGGTTACCTACACGATCAGTAATCTGAATAATACTGTGGAATTTTCTGCTGTGAAGGCTGGCACCTATGAGATTTATGCCTTTTCTACAAAAGATTATGGGGTTGAGTCACCATTGACTAAGGCATATATGAAGATAGAGGTACCGGTTGATATCGCTTCAAAGACAATTACGATGGTAGTCGGGGATGTTTTTGATGTATTTAAAGGTACGAATATTCCAAGTGTGAATACCTTCAGCAATTATCAGTCCAGCGATCAAAATATTATAGTTGCGGATGGTTCAACAGGAAAACTATCTGCAATGGCACGTGGTACGGCAACGGTTACCTGTACCTTTAACGGTAGTTTGAATCTCTTCGATACGACTCCCAGTCCAATGATACTTACGATTCATGTTATTGATTCGATTTCTTTAAGCGAAAGCAGTGCTACTTTATATACGAAGGGTAACCTGTTGTTGACGGCTAATGTATCAGATTCCTCAGCGCCGGTCACCTGGACATCCAGTAATACCTCTGTAGCTACCGTTGTGAATGGTCTGGTTACAGCAACCTCGAAGGCGGGCGAGACTACGATCACAGCCTCCCAGACGATCAAAGGAGTTGTGAAGAAAGCAACCTGTAAGATAACTGTACAGGCTTCAATCGATACAATTACTCTGGATCCGGCAAAAATAACTCTGGCAATCGGTGATTATAAGACAATCAGCGCTCACTTTACTCCTGATACCTTATCCGGCGTGAAGCTGGAATGGAGAACCTCCGATTCGGATATTGTTTCAATCGACAGCTTTACCAATACGACTGTTACGGTAAAAGCCGGTACAACGGGTGGACATGCTGTAATCACAGCCGTAAATAAAGATAATGTAGTTGTAGGGTTCTGCCATGTCAGTGTACAGCAGCCGGTAACCGGCATCACACTTTCAGAGACCGCAATCACAGCTTCGGTTAACGGCGGAAGAATTCAGCTTCGTGCAACCTGTACGCCGAGCGATGCAATCAATAAAACGGTTACCTGGAGATCCTCTGATGAAACAAAGGCTACTGTGGATACCAACGGTCTGATTACCATTAAGAAGACCGGAACCGTATCTATTATTGCAACCTCAGTGGATAACCCGTCAGTTTCAGCGATCTGTAACTTGAATATTCTGGTTCCGGTCAGCAGTGTAGCACTGGATGAGACCTCCAAGACGATGTTTTCCGGACAAACGGCAAGACTTGGTTATACGATCCTTCCTACCAATGCCAGTGATGCAGCCGTAACCTGGACCTCTACGAATACCTCCGTTGCTACGGTTGATGCAACCGGTCTCGTAACAGCAAAGGGTGTCGGTTCAACCGTCATCATACTCAGGACTGTGGATAAAGGACTTGCAGTTTATTGTACGATTACAGTTAAAAGAGTTGCGACCGGCCTCAAGCTCGATGTCGCTACCTTGGATCTGGCAGCTGGTAAATCCTATACCTTTAAAGCAACCTTATCTCCCGCGGACAGCACAGAGACAGCGATTACCTGGGAGTCCAGTGATACAAAGATAGCAACAGTAGACGCCAACGGTAAAGTTACCGGTAAGGCAGCAGGCCAGACCGTAATTATGGCAAAGCTTGCTTCCGGCGGTACCGCCTACTGTAAAGTTACCGTAAGCCAATCGGCCTCCGGCCTTATCCTGAATTTTGCAGAAAAGACAGTGTACGTTGGAGAGAAATTTGAGATGACGGCTTCTGTAACTCCCAGTACAGCTACTCAGCTTGGCGTTAAGTGGGAAAGTTCCAATAAGAAAGTCGCAACGATCACAGAGAAGGGTGAGGTTACCGCACTCGCAGGTGGTGTTACAATCATTACAGCGACGACATTGGATGGCGGCTATGTGGCAACCTGCGTATTAACCGTCAGGGAAGCGGTATCAAAAATAACCATAAACCATCAAACCTATTATCTTGGTATTGATAAATTTGCTTATCTGGAGGCCACGGTATCAACTCCGAATGCAACGAATCAGAATGTAGCCTGGACCTCCAGCGATGAAGATGTTGTAACTGTTAACCAGAAGGGTAAGATAACCGGTCACAAATTAGGCTATGCTACGATTACAGCGACAGCGCTGGATGGCAGTGAAGTAGAGGCAACCTGTGATGTCAGAGTCGTTGTACCGGCAAGCAGTGTTTCTGTAAACTATGCTACGATTTCCCTTCTTGTTGGTCAGACGAAGAAAATCAAGGTAAGCATCAAACCAGACAATGCAACCTTTAAGACAGCAAAATGGTCTACCAGTGACGGAGATATCGCTGTTGTGGATGATGACGGTCTGATCATCGCTAAAAAGGCCGGTTCAGCAACAATTACAGCGGAAGCAAAGGATAACAGCGGCAAGAAAGCTTTAGTTTACGTAACCGTATATGATCGTATTGCATCTTCAGGTATAACGCTGCAGGATAAGAAGGTAGTATTACTTCCCGGAGAAGAGAAGATGGTTCAGATGGTTCTCATTCCGGCTAATTCCAATGACCAAGCTACCTGGAGTACCGACAATGCGGCGGTTGCAAGGGTAGATAAAAAGACAGGAAAGATAACCGCAAGAGCAACCGGTGTGGCTTACGTAACCGCCATGACCGATTCGGGTAAGACTGCTACTGTGGAGGTGGTCGTCATCGGCTTGAATTACACCGAGTTGACCTTGGAACAATATACCACCTATCAATATCCGCTTCAGGTGGAGGGTGCAACCTCAGCGGTAAGCTGGAGTATTGATAATCCGAATGTGGCGGTAATCAATAACGGAGTAATCAGCTCACGAGGTGTCGGAACAGCAACAATTACTGCTAAGGTAAACGGAAGGAAGCTGACCTGTAGGTTGAAAGTCGTCAAGATTGGCGGTAATTGAGCGGACTGAAAATAAAATCAGATAAGTAAGAGTATGCTTTTGGAAGCATTATTCATAGTAATAAGGATGGGTAGAGACTGCCCATCCTTTTGCTTTAAATGGAAGCGTTATGCAGAATGAATAAGAATACGACAATTTTTTGACTGTTCCAACAAGGTTTGAAAGTAAAGATTGCCAAGTATTTTTCCTTATGTTACAATAATTTCAGAACATATGTTTTAATGTTCTTTGATAAACTGCTCAGAAAAGAGGGATACTAATTGTTAGTCAGCTTGCATGTGAAGAATTTTGCAATCATCAATGAGGTTGAGGTTTATTTTAAAGACCATTTAAATATCATGACCGGAGAAACCGGTGCTGGTAAGTCCATCATTATCGGCTCGGTTAATGCTGCTCTGGGTGCGAAGATCAGTAAGGATATTGTCAGAAGCGGTGCGGAATATGCACTGGTAGAGCTGGTGTTTGAATCGGAGGATGAAGCTGTTTTTCAAGCCATGAAGGAACTGGACATCCCTTTGGAAGGGAACCAGATTATCATATCACGCAAGATCATGACCGGAAGAAGTATCTGTAAGATAAATGGAGAGAATGTGACCTCCGGTGCTCTGGCAGCCATTGCAGGACTTTTAATTGATATTCACGGACAGCATGAGCATCAATCCCTGCTGAACAAAGCTAAGCATATGGAGATTGTGGATCGTTTTGCAAAAGAAGAAATCGGCACACTGAAGCAGGAGTTGGAGCAGACCTATAAAGAGTTCATAAAAATCAGGCAGGAGCAGGAGAAATCGGGAATTGACGAGGAGAAAAGGCTTCGTGAGATCTCCTTCCTGGAATATGAAGTAAATGAAATTAAAAGTGCCAATCTGATTTCTGGAGAAGATGAAGAACTGGCAATACAATATAAGAAATTATCCAATGCCAACACGATATCGGAAGGACTGCAGTCAGTTTACCGCTATACAGGCTATGATCCTTCGGCCGCAGGTGACAGTATCGGCAGGGCACTTCGACAGTTGACGAAGATTGCTGAATTCGATGAAACAATCGGCGGATATCTCAATCAGGTATCAGATATTGATGCCTTACTCAATGATTTGAATAGGGATTTATCACAATATATTTCTGACATGGAGAATCCGGAGGAGGAACTGCAGGAGGTTACGAAGCGACTGGATCTGATCAATCATCTGAAAGCGAAATACGGTAATTCGCTGGAACAGATCAGGAGCTACTGTCAAGCTTCGGAAGAAAAGCTTGAGAGATACCGGGATTACGACGAATATATGAGGACTCTTAATAAAAAGCTGACTGAAGCGGAGACTAAGCTGAAGGAACTTTGCGAAAGATTGTCGGAGATCAGAAAGAGAAAGGCAAAGGAATTAACCGAGAGGATGAAAGATGCCCTAATCTCACTGAACTTTCTGGATGTTAAGTTTGATATGGTGTTTGAACGGACAGCACACTATAGTGCTAATGGCTTTGATGACGGAGAATTCATTATATCCACGAATCCCGGAGAGGAGCTGAAGCCGCTTTCCAGAATTGCTTCCGGTGGTGAACTATCCCGTATCATGCTGGGAATCAAGTCCGTATTAGCGGATAAAGATGAGATCGAGACCTTGATTTTTGATGAAATAGATGTGGGTATCAGTGGCCGGACAGCACAAAAGGTATCCGAGCAGCTGTCGAGTATTGCCAGACATCATCAGATCATCTGTATTACCCATCTTGCACAGATCGCAGCCATGGCTGATGCACATTACAGCATTGAGAAGCAGACGGACGGAATGTCTACACAGACAATGATTAAGGAGCTTGCAGATACAGAAATGATTGAGGAGCTATCACGAATTCTTGGCGGTGCAGAGATCACGGATCGTGTCCGTGAAAGCGCTAGAGAAATGAAAGAATTGGCATCTGCTGCTAAAAAATACAAGCTTTAAATAAAAAAAAACAGAGAATACTTAATCTTAGGATATACAATACTATGTATATCCTTTTTTTATTTCAAAGAAAATTGCGTCCTATGAATTAAATCACTCCGTATAGCATGCGGAACCATTAGAATAAAAAAGGATTAAGGCAGTACAAGCTACTTTTGCCGAAGACATTAAGAAGAATGACGGATTATATGAGGTGAAAGGATGAGGAACAGAAAAAGATACAGATGGTTTTTAATCTGGCTTTTTATCATAAATTTATTTGGAATTGTATTTTTTGTTTGTTATCAGGTTGACAGAGGAATTCCGAATGAAATCAAAATGCTGGTAGGAACAGAAGAAAGCTTTGATTTTGGTATGCCACTGGAGGGCAAAATCTCATCCGGTGATGTCGGAACGATCAGCGTAAATAATCTTAAGGTCCCCTCCAATAAGATTCGTATCGATCTTAATCAGCCGTTTACATTAGAATCATCACAGACAGGTAAATACAACATAGATTTAAAGCTGTTTGGACTGATTGATTTCAAAAGGATATCGCTGGATGTCATAGAAAAGGTGGAACTGGTTCCCTGCGGTATGCCGATTGGTATCTATGTTGAGACAGACGGTATTCTTGTGCTGGGCAGCGGTAGGATCACGGGTGAGGATGGCTTGAATTACGAACCTGTACGTAACAGGTTAAAATCGGGAGACTATATATTGGCAATCAATGGACAGAATGTCAAAAGGAAGAGTGAGCTGATTGACAAGCTGCAGGATTGCCACGGAAAGGATGTCACATTGTTGGTAAGGAGAAACCGTGAGAAAATTACGGTTGAGATTACCCCGGTGAAGACAGCTAGCGGCAGCTATAAGATCGGAGCCTGGATCAGGGATAATACCCAGGGTATCGGAACGCTGACCTTTATCTCCACCGATGGTCAATTCGGTGCGCTCGGACACGGTATTACGGACGTAGATACCGGTTTATTACTGGATGTGAAAGCGGGTTCCATCTATTCTGCAGAAATCATGTCGATTATCAAAGGGAAGGAAGGAGAGCCGGGTGAGTTAATCGGTATGATTCGCCAGAGTGAAAAATATAAGATCGGAAGTATCGGACAGAATACCTATCAGGGGATTTTCGGCCGCGTAAGCTATGAATATGACGAAGGTTTGAATATTGAACCGCTCAAGATAGGTTTGAAGCAGGATGTAAAGACAGGTAAAGCATTTGTCCGTTGTACGATAGAAGATGAGATAACGGATTATGAGATAGAGATTATAAGTGTGGATGTCAGTAACAATAATCATAACAAGGGAATCGTCATAAAAATCACGGACCCAAGACTTTTGAAGCTTACAGGAGGTATCGTACAGGGTATGAGCGGGAGCCCGATCATACAAAATAATAAGATAATCGGTGCTGTTACGCATGTATTTATACAGGATTCAACGAAAGGTTACGGTACATTCATAGAAAACATGGTAAATAATTTAGAATAAGGAAATGTTTTGTTTAAAAAAGAAATCGACGAGATCTGATAATATATGGTGAAATAGAAAACGATGCTACAGCATATTAATTGTATAAAATTTTCAATCATACAAAATATTGTGGTTACAGCTTATTACTTTAAAAATTCCCTTATTTCGGTGTCGAATGGTGCGACAAGAAACATTTGAAAGTTGAAATTGATATGGATATAATTCAGATATGGTAAAAATTTACAGACGCTGTCACTGTATAATATGTCGTTGGATTTTCGAGTTCGGTGTTGTTTCATGAGATATAATGTAAAATACTAATAATAAAAGTCGCATTATGGCATCCATATTTTGTACATTTTGCTAAGTCGATAAACGTTGACGCTGAATTGTGCAAGAGGTATAATGTTATCATAAAACAACATGAAACCAAAAGAGCTACACGAAAATTCACGAAAAGTGAAGTCTTAATTACGAACAACCAAGGGGCATTGGTTATTTGGGGAAAAGTAACTTGAAGTACCATCTTTGAGAGAGATCAAAATTATGTATTGGAGGTTGGAAGAGTAAAATGAGTAAGATTAATGTAGCTATTGTGGATGACAATGAGAGGATGGTGAATCTCCTCGAGGATATTTTAAAAGAGGATTCGGATATCGAAGTTGTCGGTAAATCGGAGAACGGAATTGACGCTCTTGACATGATTAAAGAGAAGAAACCGGATGTTGTATTATTGGATTTGATCATGCCGAAGCTGGATGGATTAGGTGTAATGGAAAAGGTGAGAAGAGATTCCGAATTCAAGAAGAGCCCCTCCTTCATCGTGATCACAGCCATCGGTCAGGAAGGCGTGACTGAGAATGCATTTGAGCTCGGTGCAAATTATTATATCATGAAGCCTTTTGACAACAATGTTATCCTGTCAAGAATCAAACAGCTGAAGGGTGATTATCATAACAAGCTGATTGATAACCATAGAGTAAGCGCTTATGAGAATAAGAGCGCATATATGGAACGCAATCTGGAATCAGATGTAACCAACATCATTCATGAGATCGGTGTTCCGGCACATATCAAAGGCTACCAGTACTTACGTGATGCAATTATGATGTCAGTGAATGATGCAGAGATGCTGAATTCTATTACAAAGCTGTTATATCCGTCTATTGCTAAGAGACATAAGACAACCCCCAGCAGAGTGGAGAGAGCAATCCGCCATGCGATTGAGGTTGCCTGGAGCAGAGGAAAGATGGATACCATTGATGAATTATTTGGCTATACCGTAAGCAACGGTAAAGGAAAGCCTACCAATTCCGAATTTGTTGCATTAATTGCGGATAAGATCCGTCTTGAATATAAGCTTAGGTCATAATGTTTCCTATTATATAAGAAGAGGCTGTTGTTAAATACATATCGTATTTAGCAACAGCCTCTTCTTTCTTTTTTACATATTTCCTCCCTGACTAGAGATAATAATACTGTATGAATCATAAAGGAGGAATGAAAATGGCAGATAAAGCATCATGGGATGCAAATAAATCAGAAAATACCGGAATCTTTAATACAGGAATGTCCGGAAGTACCGGAATGACAGGTAGTACAGGGTTACCCGGAAATACCGGAGCGACGGGTGCTGCGGGAATAGGAGCGGCCGGTATCGGTGTAGCAGGAATGGCCGGTAGTGCCGGGATCATAGATAAAATTAGTATGGCGGGAACGACCGGATCCTCTGAGGGTACCAATTTGAATGATTATAATCGAAAAGGTATGAATCAGATGGGTCTGTCAGCCGGTTCAGAAGAGGGACCAACCGGCGGAATCAGCGGATCGGACGGATCGGGCATCTATGGTGTCACAGGTAGGACAGGAGGCACTTCTGACCCAAGTAATTCCGATGTTGC
Organism: Bacillota bacterium; assembly: GCA_023414985.1. Taxonomy (GTDB): domain Bacteria; phylum Bacillota; class Clostridia; order Lachnospirales; family Lachnospiraceae; genus Mobilitalea. The sequence goes on from JAEZLY010000316.1 coordinate 11,434, forward strand.
AGGCGGTTGGGACTTATCCGATGTGAAGGATAGCGGAAAGATCAAGAATAATGAGAACTCCTTCCGTGATCTTAGCTGACCATGCGAAGACTGGGCTATAGTGATCACATGTAATAGTTAAGGTAAGGATGAGGGATGTATCTAATCCTTACCTTTTTATTATTTAAAGTTGTCTCTCACGAATCAAAAATTCATATGGATTCCTTTCCAAAATTGTGGTATGATGGTAGCTGCAAAAGTGCACAAAAAACATTTCTGCGTTTTATAAAAAATAAACATAATCATAATATTAAGGAAATAGACAAATAAGCTCTTGATATTTTATTCTAAATTAGGTAAAATGAATCTGGATTGAGATTTTTTTGTCAATGTATCCAAGGTTAGTAAATAAGATTAATTGCTGTCTCACGACAGTATATTATAAATTTAACAATTAGGAGGAATATAATCATGGCAGTAAAAGTAGCAATTAATGGTTTTGGACGTATCGGCCGTCTTGCATTCAGACAGATGTTCGGCGCAGAAGGTTACGAGATCGTAGCTATCAATGATTTAACAGATGCTAAGATGTTAGCTCACTTATTAAAATACGATTCCGCACAGGGAAGATATGCTAAGGCTGATACAGTTGTAGCTAAGGAAAGCTCCATCGTAGTAGATGGCAAAGAGATCCAGATTTACGCTCAGAAGAATCCCGCAGATTTACCTTGGGGTAAGCTCGGTGTAGATGTTGTTCTTGAGTGTACAGGCTTCTTCGCATCCAAGGCTAAGGCACAGGCTCATATCGATGCAGGTGCTAAGAAGGTAGTTATCTCCGCTCCGGCTGGTGATGATCTTCCTACCGTAGTATTCAGTGTAAATGAGAATATCTTAAAGGCATCCGATACCATCATTTCCGCAGCTTCCTGTACAACAAACTGCTTAGCTCCTATGGCTGACACATTAAATAAATTAGTTCCCGTAGAAAAAGGCTTCATGACAACTATCCACGCTTATACAGGTGATCAGATGACACTTGACGGCCCTCATCCGAAGGGTGATTTAAGAAGAGCTCGTGCTGCAGCTGTTAATATCGTTCCTAACTCCACAGGAGCTGCTAAGGCTATCGGCCTTGTTATTCCTGAGTTAGCTGGAAAATTAGATGGCGCTGCACAGAGAGTTCCTGTTCCGACAGGTTCTACAACAGAATTAGTAGCAGTTGTTAACGGCAAGGTTTCTAAGGCTGATATCAATGCAGCTATGAAGGCAGCAGCTAGTGCATCTTTCGGTTATACAGAAGATGAGCTTGTATCTTCCGATATCATCGGTATTACCTATGGTTCTTTATTTGATGGTACTCAGACTAAGGTTACTGACCTTGAGAACGGCAAGAGCTTAGTTAAGGTTGTTTCCTGGTATGATAATGAGAATTCTTACACAAGCCAGATGGTTAGAACAATTAAATACTTTGCAGAATTAGCATAATTAATGATAGCAAGTGAATTGAATTAATTCATCTTGTATTAGGGTTTTCCTAATTGATCCATCATGGGTCCGGTCTTTCAGGACCGGATCCTTTTTTATTCAATAGGAAATTACGTCCTATTGAATAAAAAGCACTCCGTGCAGGATGCGCACTCACGCGTAAGGAAATTATCACTTCGTGAACGCGTTCGGCGCGAAGAGTCTGCTTTGCAGACTCTTTGTTCTTACAATCAATAGATAACATAGAGTAATATCCTTAAATAAACACATCTTTGAAGGGAGAAGTATATGTTAAACAAAAAGTCAGTTGATGATATCAATGTAAAAGGTAAAAGAGTATTAGTAAGATGTGATTTCAATGTTCCGTTGCAAGAGGGAAGAATTACGGATGAGGTTCGTTTGGTAGAAGCTCTCCCCACGATAAAGAAATTAATTAATGATGGCGGTAAGATAATTCTTTGCTCCCATTTGGGTAAACCTAAGGGTGAACCGAAGCCTGAATTATCATTAGCACCGGTTGCTTTAAGATTAGCTGAGCTGTTAGGACAGGAAGTAAAATTTGCTAAGGATGATAATGTAGTAGGTGAAAATGCAAAGGCTGCAGTTGCTGCAATGAAAGATGGTGATGTAGTACTTCTTGAAAACACACGTTACAGAAGCGAAGAGACGAAGAACGGTGAAGCTTTCAGCAAAGAGTTAGCATCCCTTTGTGAAGTATTCGTTAATGACGCATTTGGTACTGCACATAGAGCACATTGCTCCAATGTAGGTGTTACTCAGTTTGTTGACACAGCAGTGGTTGGTTACTTAATGCAGAAGGAAATTGATTTCCTTGGAAATGCAGTAAATGATCCCAAGAGACCTTTCGTTGCAATCCTTGGTGGATCTAAGGTTTCCAGTAAAATCTCTGTAATCGATAATCTTTTAGATAAAGTTGATACCTTAATCATCGGTGGCGGTATGGCATATACCTTTATGAAGGCCTTAGGTGAAGAGGTTGGTAAATCCTTATTGGAAGCTGATTATTTAGATTATGCAAAACAGATGATGGATAAGGCAGAGAAAAAGGGTGTTAATTTATTAATTCCGATTGACACCGTAGTTGCTCAGGATTTTAGCAATGATACTCCTTTTAAAACAGTTAACCGTGGAGAAATTGAACCGGATTGGGAAGGTCTTGATATCGGTGAGAAGACTCGTGAACTTTACGCGAACGCTATCAAGGGTGCAAAGACAGTTGTTTGGAACGGACCGATGGGTGTATTTGAATTATCTAACTTTGCAGCTGGTACCGTTGCAGTAGCTAAAGCTTTAGCAGAGATTGATGCTACAACAATCATTGGTGGCGGTGACTCTGCAGCAGCTGTTAATATTCTCGGTTTTGGCGATAAGATGTCACATATTTCTACCGGTGGTGGTGCATCCCTTGAGTTCTTAGAGGGCAAGGAGCTTCCCGGAATTGCTGCAGCAAACGATAAATAAAAATAATAACTTAATTTAATCATTTTTACTGTAGCAAGCTTTTCTTTGTAATTGATTCATAAGTCAGGGGAAGCTTGCTACAATCCGGTAAAAAGGATACCATTACTTTTCATGAATATAATATCATACATGCACAAATCAACAATAAGTTCCTGTAGTGAAATAATATAATATTAGGAGGAAAATATATGCGTAAGAAAATAATTGCTGGTAATTGGAAAATGAATAAGACTCCCTCGGAGACTGTTACATTAATAAATGAATTAAAACCACTGGTAGCGACTGAGGATGCAGACGTAGTATTTTGCGTACCTGCAGTATCATTAACAACAGCTCTTGAAGCAGTAAAGGGATCAAATATAGCAATCGGTGCTCAGAACATGTACTATGAGGAAAGTGGTGCATTTACCGGAGAAATCGCTCCGAATATGTTGACCAGCATTGGTGTTAAGTATGTTATTATCGGACACTCCGAGAGAAGAGAGTATTTTGCAGAAACGAATGAAACTGTTAATAAGAAAGTATTAAAGGCTTTTGAGCATGGTATCACACCAATTGTTTGCTGTGGTGAAACATTAACTCAGAGAGAACAGGGAATTACCATTGATTTCGTTCGTCAGCAGATTAAAATAGCTTTCTTAAATGTTACTCCGGATCAAGCGAAGACAGCAGTCATCGCATATGAGCCTATCTGGGCAATCGGAACCGGGAAAGTAGCTACCACCGAGCAGGCAGAAGAGGTATGTAAGGCAATTCGTGAATGTATTGCTGAAATCTATGATGAAGCAACTGCAGCAGCAATCCGTATTCAATACGGCGGCAGCGTTACCGCAGCAAGTGCAGCAGATTTATTCTCCCAGGCAAATATCGATGGCGGTTTAGTTGGCGGCGCAAGCTTAAAGGCTGACTTTGGAAAAATCGTAAATTACAAATAACGATAATGGACTCAAACTTCGCAGATATATGAATGGATTTTAATTCATCCAATATAAGCTTCTGTGAAATTTGAGTATTTATTACCTTGAGTAGGATGCATAATCCTGCCTAAGGATTTGTGGATACTAACTTGAAATTTGGAAATCTAAATAATGTGAACCTTTGAATATTCATCGGAGATTCATTATTTATATTAGAAAATCAGATAGTGATTCACGATATTAATGTTAAGGATGGAAAACATTTCTTAATTAAAAGAATATAAAATTATTATGAAAGCTTGAAAAGCTGATCTTGAAAAGCTATAATTGTTGCAGCAACAGTGTGACGGGAATTCTATTACAACGGAATTTCGCAGAGAAGGAGTATGAAAATGAGTAAAAAACCTACAGTTTTAATGATATTAGATGGATATGGTTTAAATGAAAAGAAAGAATCGAATGC
>JAEZLY010000047.1 GCA_023414985.1 Bacillota bacterium
AATATTGACTTCGTTAAAATGGGTTATGCAGCCACCCAGAGTCTGATCAATTATCAGCATTCCAAGGTTGCATTTCTCCTAAAAAGCAATAGCATACGATCAGATCTTGCATTTGAAGGCTTTAAACACTGTCTGTTCGATAACGGGATTACCTATTCCAATAATATGGTTTTTACCCTCGATCAACCGGATTATATAACCAACCTGTTTGCCAATCGATTTACCGGAGTAGTATCATCACATTTTGCAACCTCTTTGAAATTCTGCGAAGATTTAGACAAGCTGCAGTATAACATACCTTATGACATTTCTCTGGTAAGCTTAAGAGATGATCTCAGGGAAAACATCTCCTATCCGAAGATTTCCTGCATTAAAATTCCGTATTATGAGTTCGGGTTGTTCGTAGCAGAGCATTTAATCCAGACTTGCGAGAAGAATGATATAGACCACCAGAAATATGACGCAGACTATGTCCTGGAGAATTCGCTGAGCATAGACATGCCCGTGACAGATCGGGCACAGAAAATCATCGTCGTGGGAAGTATCAATATTGATATCATCCTGAATGTCGATATTCTCCCTCAACCCGGGCGGACCATCAGTTCCAACAGCTCCTCTGTTAACCCCGGCGGAAAGGGTGTAAATCAAGCTGTCGGTGTTGCCAAGCTGAACCACCCCGTCTCTCTGCTTGGTCGGGTTGGGAATGACTATGAAGCAACTTTGGTCTATAATTCCATGAATGACTATAAAATTGATGTACAAGGAATCAAAAGAGATCTTTCTTCAGAAACCGGAAAAGCATATATTCATGTTCAAAGTGATGGGGAAAGTACCATTTCATTATTATCAGGAGCCAATAATAAGCTATCACCAAAGGACATCCAGGCTCATACACGGTTATTCGAGAATACCAGCTATTGTCTTCTGCAGACCGAGGTTCCCTTAGATACCATTATTGAGGCAGCCAGATTAGCGCGGAAGAACAAGGTGAAGACTGTGTTAAAACCTGCTGCGCTTAAGTTTGTTACTGATGATTTAATGGAACAGATCGATATTTTTATACCAAATGAAAAAGAGGCAGATCTATTATGCCCGGAAGCTTCGACCTTGGAAGAAAAGGCTGATTATTTTCGGTCAAAGGGGATAGAAGTAGTGATCATAACCTTGGGATCACGCGGTTGCTATGTGAAAAGCAATGATCTGAACAGAATATTCCCTGCAGTTCCTTTCACCGCTGTAGACACTACAGGTGCCGCAGATGCATTTATCTCCTCTCTTGCTGTTTATTTGTCCTGCGGCTACTCCTTAGAGAAATCCATTCAGATTGCGTCTTACGCTGCGGCTTTTTGTGTAAATCGGCAAGGAGTTGTACCCGCCCTGGTAGATCGTAATACTTTAGAGAGTTTTATCAAAAATACGGATCACACCCTTTTGTAATTTCAGATTCTAAGAAAAAGCCCTTGGATTCCAGACAGGAAATCCAAGGGCTTTTTATAACTCTATTCCTTAATGTCTGGAATGTCTACCACATAATCCGGTATAGGATCGATGATATCCCGGATCTAGGTTGCCTTTTCCAGCATTCGCATTATATCCACGGCTTCGTTACTTGTTCTTATAGAACTCCTGCATCACGTAGAACGCCAGCTTTTTGGTGCATTTATCCGCTGATAACAGACCTTTCAGATTGTAATAATTCTGCATACTGTGGAGTCTTCTCGGACAACGAAAATCATAAAGGATCCAGGGACTGATTCCTTTCACATAGGGGATCTCATTCAGAGTCTTTAGCTGTTTTTCAAATACCGCTTTCTGGCCATCCTCTGTGTATAAATCATCACAGGTCCCCCGGGCCCCTGTCTTAGCATCCGCACCGAATTCACTGATGATCACCGGCTTTGAAGGCTTACTATTCTCAAATAGCTTGAGCAGCTTTGAGAAGTCCGGTTCATACCAACCATAATATTCATTGATGCCGATAACATCCACATATTCCACCAATCGATCCGTGATAACAAGCGACTCATGATCAACAAGGCAGGCTGCACTAACGAGTCTTGTCGGATCCAGCTCCTTTGCTTTTAACGCCAGAGAACTCATAAATTTTAGCCTGGCATCCGTATCAGCGTTTTCATTTCCTACCGACCAGATGATTACACTCGCCCGGTTCCGATCCCTGATCACAAGCTCCGAGAGTTGATTCTCCGCATCCCTATAGACAGACGGGTTCTCAAATTCAATCGCCCAATAGACAGGGATCTCCTCCCACAGCATAATCCCAACCTCATCAGCGATCCGTGCAGCGCTTTCACTATGCGGATAATGTGCCAGACGCATGTAATTGCAGTTCATTTCCTTGGCAAGACGATAGTTTTCACGGATCTCCTCCTCGGTGACTGCTTTACCGTTCTTCACACTTTCCTCGTGTGCACAGATACCCTTTAAGAATACCCGCTCACCGTTCAGGATGATATCGGTTCCTTGTACTTTGAGGTCTCGAAATCCAATCTTGTCTTTTAAGACATCATCCATATATGTAACCGTTACATCATAAAGCTTAGGGTTCTCAGGACTCCAAAGCACCGGTTTAGCTGTAATCTGTGCCGTTCCGACACCTTCTCGAACCCGGACTGAAGCATGTAGGTTCAGCTCCTTGATATCGACAGTTGCTTCACCGTTATCAAGTGTGCCATCTACTTTAATCCGGATCTCTATCTTACTAAAGCCACTATCAGGAATCAGCGAAATGAAGAAATCCTTGATAAAGGTTTCCTGCAGCCGCAGGAGTTCAACACCACGATAGATCCCTCCATAATTGAACCAGTCCGTATTTTCACAAGGAACATTCGTCCTCATTCTGGTATTGTTCGCTACGACCAATATTCTGTTCATTTCCTGCAGAAAATCCGTTACCTCGATACAGAAAGGAGTGGATCCTCCTCTGTGCATTCCCACGAACTCCTTATTGATAAATATCTTCGCTTCATAATTAATACCGCCGAATTTGAGAAATACCCGTTTCTCACCATGGTTTTTGTATCGGAAGGTTCTTGTATATACGGCGCTGCCCTCATACAGAAAATATTTCTCCTTCATGTTCCAACAGGACGGAACACTTACCTTTTCCCAGGTATCAAAGCTAAAGTCAAGAGGATAGGGTCTCCCGTCCTCATCAAAGTATTTCTCCTCATACCACTTCGCTCGAAGACAGGTATCATACTGATCGATACCAAAGTTCCATTCTCCGTTCAAGGATTCATTGTCCCTGTAATAGTCGTTCATTATGCTTTGACTATCAATTAGCTTTTGATAATATTCGCTTTCGTAATCCACCTTGTGTATATTCTCCAGGAAATTACCGCTTTCTTCTCTGTCCATGATTGATGTATACCCCACATTCTTTCAGCCCATACCGTTTTGGTATGGGCCATTATAATCTTTGTTTATTTTTTCTTTGCAACAATTCTTATAAAAGTGATATTTTCTCCGGCAAGCACATGAAAAGGTGCTTCATGCGTATTAAAAAGTTTCAGGGATTTTAAAAAAATCTTATTCCCTTCATCATCTCCCATGGTATCTGCAAGCACAATGTCCACCAGCCCGGTCTTATTCAGATGATCAATCCACCAATCGAGAGTATACCAGCCGTTTAAATCATTTGACCAATGTTCCTTTAATTCTTCAGGTATTCCTTCCTTATATGCATGCAGAAAGCATGGAAGAATAAGGCCAATCTCTCCACCGGACTTCACATGCCTTAAAATATGTTCCTTTAGAAATGACTCGTCTGTTGCATAGAAAAATAAGGAATTAATGCTTACCATTGCATCAAAAAAGTCATCTGCATAAGGTAAGTCTTTGGCATCAGCATGAATAGGGAATACTTTGTCCTCCACTTTCATAGCACAGATTCGCTCCCAATTATCCGATGCACCGATCCATAAATCTGTAGCCCATACCTGCACTTCTAATTCCTTTGCCAGAAATATGGAGCTGATTGCTTTACCGCAACCCATATCAAGTATTCGCATGCCAGCCTTTAGATTCATCACTTGAATCAGCGATTCCTGGAGCCATAGGTTATGCGACCCCATAGCATTATTGAGAATCCAATCGCAATCATAATTATTACACAACGGATAACGCTCATCTTTCATCATTTGATGAATCTGTTCTTTAGAATATTCCATGTGTACCTCCCTAACAAAATACCTCATTCAATAAAACCCATTATTCTATTTATTCCATATTCTACCATAATTATTTGCATTAGTAAATTTGATTTAATTATTGTATACTCCATAATCAAAAGTGCACTTTCTACACTCATGTTTATTTCTAACAATACCATTCACTATTTCAATTGATAGATCACTTGCACAACACCGGAGGAGAATGATCCGGAATTCACCAGTTTAAAGTTAATCCTCTGTTTTAAGTCAATAAACAACGGTTTCCCTTCCCCCAGACAAACAGGGTGAATAGATAATCTAAATTCATCAATAAGTCCTAAATTAATAAAAGTTGTAATGAGACTTGCTCCACCATATAACCAAATGTCCTTACCAGGCATTTTCTTTAATTGATTTACTTCTTCCAAAATATTTTCATTGATATATATTGCTTGGTTGTTAGTCTCTTTCTGCGTTCTGGAAAATACATATTTCTTTTTACTATGGATCAACTTCCAAATTTCTTTTTCGGCATCAGGATCCTCATTTTGGGGGATATATTGTCCCCATAAATCATAACTTTTCCTGCCATATAGTATTGTATCGATCTGATTTAAGAAATCAGTGAATCCCATATCAGAATCCATAATACACCAATCTGTTTCACCGTTTTTTCCTTCAATAAAACCGTCTAAAGTAACTGCCAAATCTAAAATTACTTTTCTCTGTCTCTCGCTATTTGTCATACCATTTCATCCTTCCTTCATTCGGTTCTACATTGTTTTTCCCAGTCGAATAAGAATTGCAAAACCAATTTAGATGGTCACAAATTATAATAATGAAGTTTGTTAAAATTAACTCCTTAGATTAATTTGCTAATTTTAGAAGCAAGTCATCCGCTATAAGCCTAACTATAGTTATGTAAATTGGAATTCGTCTATAGGATAAAGAAGCTCGCACACATCACCAAACATACTACTGCAGGTAAAGATATAAGCATCCTTTTTGTGACTTTTCTAATTTTATATACTAAAACGATGGAAATACATGATGCAATCATAAAGGGTAATCCGATGATTAACCTCCATGCTGCAATTTCATATTTCATCATTGGTATCATTGCATCAGGGTTTGGCACTATTGTCGAATGCTGCAAATACATACCGCTTAGTACTACAACGCATATTATTCCAATAGCATAAATTACCGAGAAGATAATTTTCAAAGCTGAACCAGCTTTTGCATTCACGTCTTTTCCCTCCGTTAATTTTGGTATATCCTCTACTACATCTTACCACAATATTACACTATGGCAAATTTATTTCACAAGAGGTATACAGCCCTTTGTTTTCAGTCATACAAAAAAATCTATTGACATTGACCCTGCGTCAACTTGTATAATAGTTGAAAGGTGGTGATGTTTTGGATTTGATTAGAATAAACGAGGTGGTTGACAACTTCGGTATTTCGAGCAGGACACTAAGATATTATGAGGAAATCGGACTTTTATGGAGCAGTCATCCTGATTACAAAACACAACGTTATTATGATACCGCTGCGCTTGAGCGGTTGAAGCAGATTATTATTTTACGCAAATTACAAATCCCGGTTAAGGATATGGTTGTAATATTCAAAAGCGAAAACACGACTGCATTGATTAAAGCGTTTGTGGACAAGCTCGAATCACTTGATACGGAAATTTCAGCCTTATCTGAACTAAGACATCTTGTTGATGATTTTCTTCATAAAATGCTAATGAGCGGAATCAAGAAAATATCAGGTATTACTTTGCTTTATGAGGAAACCGAAAAAAGGCTCACTACAGTACAAAAGAGTGAAACAGTCACATTAGAAAAGTTGTCCCAAATCAGTCGAGAAGCATTAAGGCTGCATGATGTTCGGATTATTCGCTTCCCTTCCATGCGTGTTCTTACTTCACGATTGAAAACAGGACAAACAGAAAATATAGATGGTAAAATGCAGAGTCTGTTTGTGAAATTTGGATTCACACCAAGTCCCGGATTACGTAATTGTTTTTACCGCAAAGAACCTAGCAGTGAATGGATTATGCTTATCAAAATTCCCAGCGATTATGAAAATACAACAGAATACGCAGATGAAATAATCACCGGTGGGTTATTTGCCATAGCCAGCTCCTTCATGGAAGATATGGATGATACATTGATTCTGTTGAAAGACTGGGTAAATAAAAGCGAACACTATGAGCTTGACGTTAATGCAGAAGAAGAATTAAAACGCTACGAAATGATTGAAGAAATTCTACCGTGGGATATAGCGAATAAGTTGAACAGATATCAACAAGATATATTTATTCCAATACGTATAAAATAAAATAATAATCCGAAAATACACCAGCCTTTTTCATACTCGGTTGGTGAAGGAAGCCCTTAATGGGCTGATAGGGGGCGTAATCATGTGCGAAAAAACAGAACTGGAAAAGGTCAGTGCAGAAACCATGCGCTTTCTGCGAGGAAAGTATGCTTTGGATGAAGTGGGTAATGGCAAAGATGAATTAAAATTCCGCAGGGGCGGGAAAACAGTGCTGACTATCTACATACGTAAAGACTGTTTTGATTTTCTCGTTATTTTTGGAAAGGCAGAACGTGACTTATTTGAGATACGGCGCAATGAATATCCGCAAAAGATACAGGAAATTTATGATAACAGTAAAACATATCATGATGGCAAATGGATGTTTATTTCCGTTGCCGATTTACAAACACTCGAAGCTGTCAAGCAGCTCGTTATAATTAAGAAAAAGCCTAACCGAAAGCCGTTTTCGAAAGAGCAGGCAGTCTATGCCAGTTGTGGACACCGTTGCGATATGTGTGTGCATTACAACGGCGGTACTATCAGCGAGGAGCTACGAGCAGAGTTGAAAAAACGGCTGATACGTGTATACGCCGGGGGTGTAGGCGATGGAGGGTATTGGGGTGATGATATGAAGCTGTGTGATGGCTGTCATACAGGAGGGCTGGATAAAGGCTTTAACTGCGATTCATTGAAATGTGCTGCGCAAAATCACGTTGATAAATGCCAGAGTTGTCATAAAAATCCATGTGATAAGGCACATCATTTATACCAAGGGTTAAAGCCTAAAATCCACACTAATACTATTTCTGCCGACGATGTTACATGGGTAATTCTGCCTTATGTATATGAGCAATACGGAAATTAAATGAATCCCGTCCCTCCGCTGAGCTCAAAATGATGGTTAACAATTCCGGGACAGCTACTAATTCTTCATTCCTGTTAACACAATTCCTTCCACAAAACTTTTTTGCCCCAACACATATATAATAATGCCCGGAAGGATCGTCATAAATGTTGCAGCAAGTGCGACAGGCCAGTTTGTTCCAAAGGATCCTGTAAAGTTAGTCAACGCCACAGCAAAAGTAAACTTACTCATACTATTGATATAGATGATCTGCTGAAGCATGTCATTCCAGATCTGAATAAATAACATCATGGCAACTACCACAATCGCAGGTCTTATGGACGGTACCAGGATCGTCCAAAGTATACTCATCCTTCCTGCTCCGTCAATCGAGGCTGCTTCATCAAGCTCCATGGGAATTGTCATAAAAAACTGTTTGATCAAAAAGATATTAAAGAAACCTCCACCCGTTAAATACGGTAAAATCAGCGGCCAGTAGGTGTCTCCTAATCCAAGCCCCTTCGTCCACAATACATAAAGCGGGATTAGCGTAACCATTCCAGGCAAGAGAATGGTACCTACACAAATATTGAAAATAAGCTTTTTCCCTCTAAAACGCAATCTGGCAAAGGCATAACCGCAAAAGATCGCAGTTACTGTACCAAAAATTACTGCCGGAATAATAATGGAAAATGTATTAACAAAATATCTCCAGTATTCAAAGGTTTCTAATGCTTTAGAATAATTAGCCCACATCCATTCATAAGGGATAAAGGACGGCGGATATTCATTTAATGCTCCCGTACTCATAAGGGAAGAACGAAAAATCCACCAGATCGGCAGTAGGACAAGCAGAGCCAAAATCAGAACAATCAAGGTTACAACCAGTCTCGTCAGCTTTGCTTTTTTCTTTCCATTTCTTAATAATCCATCCGTCACTTCTATTCCTCCCCTCCAAATATCTGCTCTTTCTGAGTCTTAAATAAAATAATCGTAAAGATTCCGACAAACACAAAGAAAATGACTGCATACGCTGCCGCATATCCCATTTTATTCTTCTGGAAGCCGTACAAATAAATTACATAAGACATAAACATAGACTTTTTACTGGGTCCACCGTTGGTGAGAGCCAGAGCAGGATTAATGACCTGTAAATGGGTTATTAATGCTGTTAGTATATTATAAAAAATGATCGGGGATATGCTGGGGATGGTCACGTGCCAGAACCGCTGCCATGCATTGGCTCCATCAATTTTTGCTGCTTCCACATAAACTCCCGGTACATTTTGAAGTCCTGCCAGAAAAATAACAATCAGATTTCCACTGATCCATATAGCGATCATCACAAGAGAAGGAACAACCTGAGCAGTACTATTCAAAAACCTTTGCGGGGGAAGTCCCATCATACGTAATAGAAAATTAAATAATCCGAAATTTCCTTCATATAACCATTCCCATCCCTTAAATACGCCGATTGCCGGGAGCAGATAGGGAACAAAGAAGATAGATCGAAATAGTGTCCTTCCAAAAATCTTTACATTTAACATTAGTGCGACCAGCAGAGAATAAAGAATTGCACCAATCACAGCCAGTAAGGCATATAATACCGTCGCCTTTACTGAGTCAAAAAAGTAGATATCCTTCGTAAAAATACGTATAAAGTTAGAAAATCCTATGAATTTTGGTGTTGTCAGCCCATTCCAGTCAAATAGACTTAACACAAATACAGCCAGGGTTGGCAGATAGCTAATGAACGTGACACCCAGGAATGCCGGTATCAAACATAAATACGCAGTGATTTCTTCTTTTCTTCCAGCCCTTGAGGTAATTTTAACTTTCGTTTTATTTTTCATACCAGCACCTCTTTTAATTAGCAGGTGGCCTACATATAGGATATGCTGACCACCTGCTTCCGTTTAGTTCGGATTGTTCTCGTTAAAAATGCCTATTAATTCTTCTTTATTTGCATCTATTGCTTCTTTCATGGTCTGATCACCGGTCCATACGCCGGAGAAAGCAGAGTCAAGTGTGGCATTAAACTCTTCAGCACCATTTACATAATACCAGGCTGTAGATACTGCATTATTTTTAGCGTAATCAACCACTGCGCTCTTATACATTTCCTTTTCCGGGAAGTTAGGATTACTGATCCATTTATCAATTTTATCAGGTTCCGTATACCAGGATTCCAGAATAGGCATCCAGGTACCGGCTTCAATCAATGACCAGGAATTCTCTTCCTGATAGTACCACTTCAGCCATTCCATTGCTTCTTCCGGATGCTTTGTTGTAGCGAATACAACATTAGGACCACCCGTACAGATAGTTACAGGTTCCTTCATATAAGGCAGCACACCGACGCCGTATTGGAAATCTGCATTAGGTCCGAGGAAGGTTCCTACATTCCACTGACCGTCAGTAGCCATAACTACCTTCTTGCTTCCCAAAGAAGACTCAAGAGAATTCGCGGCACTTGTTACCGGCGGTGCACAATGATATACAGAAGAGAGATCTTCAATCCTCTGGAGTGCCTCAACTGTGGCCGGGCTATCGATTGTACATGTCTTTCCATCCTTGCTGTAGTAGCCTCCTCCATTGGATAGAGTCCATACCTCCAACTGCCAGGGAAGGGTATTCACGGTACAGCCATAAATATCAATATTATTCGCGTCAAATTCCGGATCCAAAGCATTCTTTCCATTAATATCCAAGGTTAGCATCTGCGCTGTTTTCACGAAAGTATCCCAATTCCAAGCTTTATCCGCACTTGCGGGAGGGGTTAATTGAGCGGGATCCAATCCCTGCTTTTGACATACCTCCTTTAAGAGATCAATGTTATACCACAGATTTAATATTTCATTGGCTGCTGAGTATGCTACCGGTTTCCCCTCATAACGGAAGGTTAATGCATCCAGAGGTTTCGCATCTCCTTCTCCGTACATACCGCTGATATCAGCAAGTAATCCGTTTTCAGCAAATTTAAGCACACCTGCCTCACTCATAATACCGGTATCCGGAAGCTCTCCCGCCGTAGCCATTGCATTCAACTTGGTCACATAGGTATCATGGTCGATTTTAACGACCTCTACCTGAATACGATCCTGCTCGCTGTTAAACTTATCAGCCACTTTCTGCGTTGCAGCTGTTTCAACCTCGTTTCCCCACTGTGCATAAGTAATCTTAATTCGTTCGCCATTTCCCTTTTCATCGCTCGTAGCTGCATCGCTGCTTTTCTCGGTATTGACATTTGCATCAGTAGTCGTTTCATTTGTCTCTCCACCCCGAGAACATCCTACCAGCATCATGGTCAGTACCATTACTGTTAACAACCCACTCAATACTTTTTTCTTCATAATTCTCTCCTTTTCTATTTTTTATTATAACGACAATAAATGTCGCTGTAAACACAATGACTCCCATGAAATACCAAAAGTTATCCTAGTCTAATATGCGCATAGCTAGAGTAATTCTTTGATCCAAACCAACATTTCTCCGGTTTTACGATTTCCCCAGTAGGGATATGGCACCAAGGTTATTTGCTTATCTTCAAATTTGGGTCTCTTTTCAGTATATAGGGGCTCAGTTTCCAAACCGTCCGATCTTATTTTCTTTCCTTTGCACTGTATTACACTGGTTCCCCCCAGGAGATCTTCATTATAAATCTCCTTCAACCCGGCATCTGTATCAAAAAAATACGCCGGAAGATTTGGTTCATTATCAACCTCTTCCATGCAATAAACAAGAGGTCCTTTCATAACCGCAACCTTTCCGATGTCCTCCTTCACCAGCGGATTAGCACGGACAATGCGAGGCTCTAAACCAAAGGACAGCGAAAATGTTGTATTCTCCAATTCCGCTTCCAGACTAAGATATCCATTCTTAACTACCTTTGATTTCAATTCGTTTCCATCCATAGATACGGTGTATTCCTTCACATACTCCGGTATCCGAACGTAAATCTTCCCCCGCACTTTTGTCTGGCTATTGATATGGATGGTAATCCTGCCATCATACGGGAACCTTGTATCCATCTCAAGCTCCACTTCCTGACCTTGGATTACAGACCTAAACTTACTGGAGATGAATAGATTAATCCAGATTGCGTCCTTTTCTGCCAGGTAAATATACTCACCTAAGGAGGCCAGGGTTCGTGCAATATTCGTTGGACAGCAGGCCACACCAAACCATGGCTGTCGTACCGGTTTCACGTGCTCTTTGGAGGTTCTTGGCATACAATTATCCGGCCACACCTCCAAGGGATTCACATAGAAGAAGCTCCTCCCATCCTGAGCAATACCGGCAAGAACTGTATTATATAATGCTTTCTCTACAACATCGTAGTACTTCGCATTTCTCGTAATCTGCGCCATCCTGCGTCCGAAAAGTGCAAGGGAAATAGTAGCACAGGTTTCAGAATAGTTACTGTTGTTCGGCAAATCGTAGTCCGTTGTAAATCGCTCCAGGATACCCGAACTTCCGATGCTTCCCGTAATATACATTCTCTTATTAGCAATGCTATCCCATAACTTCTCGCAGGCATGAAACAACTCCATGTCATCATATGCGGCCGCTACATCCGCCATTGCGCTGTACATATATCCGGCTCTTACCGCATGGCCTTCTGCTGTTTCCTGCTTTCTTACCGGAAGATGAGATTGTGAATACACGATGTCATAGTTCTTAAATTCATCGAAAATTAGCTTGTAATCTGGTCTCTTTATTTCTTCCAGGAAGTAATTAGGTTCTTCACCCCTACGGTCCAAAAACATCTTCGCCTGCTCTAAGTATCGAACCTCTCCTGTCACTTCGAAAAGCTTAAAGAGACCAATCTCTACTTCCTGATGTCCCGGATAGCCTTTTGAATTTTTATCCATCCCGAACTCTACGCAGATTAAATCTGCGAATTTCTTCATGATATGTACAAGCTTATCCTTCCCCGTCGCACGATAATAGGCAACCGCTGCTTCCATAAAGTGACCCGCACAGTATAGCTCATGTCCCTCCATCAGGTTTTGAAAACGTTTCCCCGGTTCCTTAATCGTATAATACGTATTAAGATAACCATCCTCTTCTTGGGCCTCCGCAATTAAATCGATCACTTCATCGATTCGTTTCTCTAATTCAGGGTCCGGAGATGATGCCAAAGAAAAAGCAACTGCCTCAATCCATTTCGCCAAATCTGTATCCTGAAATACAACTCCGTAAAATTCGCCTTCTGCACGTTTTGCAGCAATCTTGAAATTCTGTATACAATGACTTGTCTCTACACCCTCAAGCTTATCATTCAGGATATCCCACTGATAAGGGATAATTACCTTTCTTACCAGCCCTATATATCTGTCCCAGAAGGCATCTTTGATTTCAATCTTTTTTAGTGGCACAATCGTCAATTTATCCATTTATGCATATATTCCTTTTCTTATATTTTTTTCTTCTCATGGTTCAAAACTTATCTGCTTTTCTTACTTTCTTTCACACCTCTTAATTTTTATTATTTACATTGTAAATATTTATATGATTAAACGTTTTATCTAACTGATGAAATCATAACTCCATTTCAGAAATATTTCAATATATTCACTATCATTTTTACTGATATTTTTATGAATGTTGTATATATAGTATATATTGCTACTATTTGTATTTTATTTCAGTTAATCTAATAGTACTATTTTACAATTATTAGCTATGATATAACGTTACATCATGTCATTATTAACAATTATGTAAAATGCGCACAAAAAAATCGCTGTCCGAAACCGAACAGCAATTCAAAATTTATTATGACATTTCCTCTTACATAGTGTGCCCCACATAAGGGCTTCAATCCTATAGAGAGTTACCCGATCCTGTTAACAGAATCCCGTTTCACAAGGCTGCATTTCACATGACTTTTCCGTTCGACACCAGGGTTACACTCATCCAGATTATCAACAATCCATTCTGCAGCCCTGCGTCCAATCTCGCTCAAAGGAATAGCCATGGTAGTCAAGGCAGGCATTAATGCTGTACATATTTCCCTGTTATCAAAGCCGATTAAGGACAGCTCCTTGCCAATCATTAAATTATTTGCGTGAGCATAATCATATACACCTGCGGCCATTTCATCATTCATGGAAAAAATAGCGGTGACTCCATTGCTTATTAAAGTATCAGCAGCCTCATATCCTTTTTCCCTGGTCCAGTCCTCCTCACAGATATAGTCCGGATTACATAAAATATCGTGATCAAAAAGTGCTCTCTGATACCCTCTCATACGCGCACTTGTATGCATACTAAATTTATCACCCATAATAAGACCGATCTTCCTGTGACCATTCTGAATTAACTCGTTTGTTGCATCATAAGCAGCCTGTTCATCATCATAGATGATGGATGACACCGACTCATTTTTCGACAAACCGTAAGCAATGGCAACCGGTATCTGGTCCGTATCCGGAAGAAAATTAATTTCACGGCAGTGTGCACAGACATAGATAATACCTGCTACCTGCGCACTTTTCATCATATGGAATTCCTCCTGAACCTGATTTAAATATTCCTCATTATGATAAAATTTATTGTTATATTTTTTAAATAATCTCAAATTTCCCAGAAGGAAGGTATATTCATTCTCCTCCAGGAATTCATGGATTCCGTCAACAATTCCCACACTGTTGAACACGGTAAGATCCTCTGTAATAATCCCTATTACGTTCGATCTGCGTTGTTTTAAATTCTTAGCCATAATGTTCGGAACGTAGTTCATCTCTTTTGCGATTCTGAATATTCTCTCTTTGGTCTCCTCACTTACACGACCTTTACCATTAAAGATATTCGAAACCGTTGCTATAGATACCCCGCAGGCATCAGCGACCTGTTTTATGTTTGCCATGTATTCACCTCAGACATCGTATCCTTTTATATCTTCCCTATTTATTACCATTCCCCTTTCATTATTATCATACAAAATTCATCACGATGCAAGTTTATTTCGAAACATTACCGCTTATAGAAACATTACTATTATAAAATAATGCATTTCCAAACTAAAACCGAAGTGGTAAAATTATGTAATCTAATGATAATAATCAATAAAGGGGGAAATAAATTGAGATACAGACAATTAGGGAAAACCGGGTTGAAGATTAGCGAAATAGGCTTAGGAGGAGAATGGCTGGAAGGACAGAACCTCTCAGCTGTGAAGGAGGTTGTCGAACGGAGTAGTTCATCTGGCATCAATATTCTTGACTGTTGGATGTCTGAGCCTAATGTACGCACTAATATCGGTATGGCAATTGCCGGTCAAAGAGAGAAGTGGCTGATTCAGGGACATATCGGATCAACCTGGCAGAATGGTCAGTATGAGCGGACTCGTGAATTAGATATGGTAAAGGAAGCCTTCGAGGATTTATTAAAACGTTTACAGACTGATTACATAGACTTGGGTATGATTCATTTTGTGGATCAGGAGTCAGAGTTCCATCAAATTATCCATGGTGAATTCATGGAATATGTTCGGGGATTAAAGCAAAAAGGCATCATCCGCCATATTGGTTTGAGCACACATAATCCTCATGTTGCCAAGCTCGCGGCACTCTCCGGTGAGATTGAGATGATATTATTCAGTCTTAATCCGGCTTTTGATCTGCTTCCCGGCAGTGAAGACCTCAACGATCTTTTTCAAGAGCATTATCAGGATGAACTTAGTGGAATTGCTCCGGAACGAGATGAATTGTACAAGATTTGCGAGAGAGAAAACGTCGGTATCACAGTAATGAAAGGCTATGCCGGCGGAAGACTGTTCAATGCAGAGCAATCGCCCTTCGGTGTTGCACTGACCCCTGTTCAATGCCTTCATTATGCGTTAACACGACCGGCGGTGGCCTCAGTTATGGTTGGCTGCAGAACACCGGAGGAGGTAGATGCAGCGGCAGCTTATGAAGAGGCTGACGATGAGCAAAAGGATTATGCAACTGTGTTGGCCAACGCACCCTATCATTCCTATTTCGGACAATGCACCTATTGTGGACATTGTGCACCCTGCCCCGCGTTTATCGATATCGCAATGGTGAATAAGCTTTATGATTTGGCAGTACTTCAGGAGAAGGTCCCGGCGACCATTCGGGCTCATTATTCCTCTCTTCCGGCAAATGCCTCCGATTGTATCAGCTGCGCCGCCTGCGAAGAGCGCTGTCCCTTCGGAGTACCGATTGTCGAACAGATGCAGAAAACAGCTCAAATTTTCAAATAGAGTTGCTTCAGAGCTCTTCGTTCAAATCAGACGTCTACCTAGAACAAAAAAGACACACTACTTGGGGTAGTGTGTCTTCTGTTTATTAAGGCGACAAGCAGATTTGAACTGCTGATCAGGGTGTTGCAGACCCATGCCTTACCGCTTGGCTATGTCGCCGCATTCAATTGTGAAGCAGTGACTTTATTATAACAATGGAGCATTGATACGTCAATAGAAAACTCCGTATTTTTCAGATTTTGAGTCTTTATCAGCGCGTAATCTATTTCTCTTCTTATCGTATGCACCACGTCGAATAACGATAGCTCTCGCAGCAATAAAATCTCCAATTACCAACAATCTTTTACATGCCTCTTAACAAGATTAATGCTCTTTTATAAAGAGGATCAAACTCACAACCGCAACTCCCGCATTCCTTATCTGCTTCCTCAACTGCAGTAATTAAAGAATTCGTATCTGCCTCTGTTAATCTTCCGATATGATTGGATTCCAACCATGCCTTTGATGGAGCATCAATTAAATCCCATCCGGACTCAGCAAACTTAGTGACGATATTGATCAGTTCGTTCTCTTGAATTATCATATTAATCCACCTCATCTCACAATTATTGATTACCAGTTCATCATAGCATAGTTATATCAATTTTGCATTATCTTAAGTAAATATCTTGAAACTTCTACCAGCTTCTGTATATACGCTATTAATAAGTATGGGTATTATCTTATTCTATCTACCTTCTGCGCTTTGATCCTAATACGGACATAGTCTGCATACCAGACTCCATCTTCATACAAAATAGGCCTTAAATTCTTTACAGCTTCCTCTTTGATTTCCTCTGCTAAGACATATTCCATATTCTGAAATGGCCGCGTCACGAACATATTAATCCAATCCGTCATACCCTCTGCGCCCACAAGTGCCGTCTTCCGATGGAACAGATTAGCGTATACTGTTTTTAACCGATGCCGCTCGAGAAGAGGTGCATATTCTCCTATGGTAGGAAAATAGAAACCATGGTTGTATTTTAGTCCTCTCCTTTCGAATGCCCTCTTTAACGCCGAATGAATGGTTTCCACGCAGCCATAGCCGCCGAATTCACAAACCAAAAACCCGTCAGTTTTGAGTGCATTTGAGATATGCTCTAGTAACTCATCCTGTTGATCAATCCAATGAAAAACCGCATTTGAGAAAACAGCATCTACAGGTTCCGCTAATGTAAATTTCGTCGCATCCTCTTGAATAAAGGCTAACTCCGGATAATTGGTCCTCGCAACCTCCAGCATGTCCTTAGAAGCATCCATTCCTACTACATCAGCTCCCATATTTGCTATTTTATTCGTCAATGCTCCATTACCACAACCAAGATCAAGTACTCGCGTACCCTCCTTCACTTCGAGTATATTCAGGACGTCCTCCCCGTATTGATGGACAAATTTAAAGTTATCCGTGTATCCCTGTGCATCCCACCTAATGTTCATTATACTCCTCCTTATATTAGCTCCTTTTATTTTGAATGAATTGTATCATATTATCTTTCATAACTCCAATACATGGTAGTAATGTTTCATATAACCTATGACTATATGAAAAAATGCTCTGTACAAATGTACAGAGCATTTTTTCCAAGGCGACAAGCAGATCTTGAACAACAGTTCAAATCCGAAGTCTTCCTAAAGAAAAAGAGAAGATGTATCACATCAGTGATATATCTTCTCTTTTTCAAGGCGACAAGCAGATTTGAACTGCTGATCAGGGTGTTGCAGACCCATGCCTTACCGCTTGGCTATGTCGCCGTATTCAATTGTTAGGCAATGATATTTCATTGCAACTCCCCGAGTAGGGCTCGAACCTACAACCCCACGGTTAACAGCCGTGTGCTCTACCATTGAGCTATCGAGGAATAAAGAAAACAAATCAAGTAATAAACTCAATTCATATTTACTTTATCATAATTAAAAAAACAGAAATCCTGACAAGGTTTTTCTGTTTTAGTATTGACTTTACACTACACAAGAAAATGTCATCCAAACATTTAACATTCCAAAGAATGCAAGCATTCTATTCAAATGTCTTAACAATCCATATTAGGTCAAGCCCTCGACCTATTAGTAACAGTCAGCTCCATGCGTTACCACACTTCCACCTCTGTCCTATCTACCTGGTAGTCCTCCAGGGGTCTTACTAGCTTATGCTATGGGATATCTCATCTTGAGGGGGGCTTCACGCTTAGATGCCTTCAGCGTTTATCCCTTCCAAACTTG
>JAEZLY010000058.1 GCA_023414985.1 Bacillota bacterium
CAGGTATTGCGGTATTTGCTTTAGGGTATGGCAACAAGCCCTTCAATGATGCCCTGAAGGCTCAGATTGATAAGCTGCTGCATACCTCTAATCTGTATTATAACGTTCCGACGATAGAAGCAGCGAAGAAACTGACCGAGGCTTCGGGAATGGATCGTGTATTCTTTACCAGCAGCGGAACAGAGGCGATAGAAGGGGCTGTGAAGCTTGCCAGAAAATACTACTATAAGAAGCATGGCATAGCAGACAGCCAGATTATATCGATGGAGCATTCCTTTCATGGAAGGAGTATGGGAGCATTAAGTATCACAGGCACCAAAAAGTACAGAGAAGCCTTTGGCCCTCTGATTGGTGGTGTGGTATTTGCAGAGTACAACAACCTGGAAAGTGTAAAAGAACTTGTGAATGATAAAACCGCTGCCATCATTCTGGAACCGGTACAAGGAGAGGGTGGTATCTACCCTGCGACTGCCGAATTCCTGGAGGGAGTAAGAAAGCTTTGCAATGAGAAGGATATTGTTCTGATCTTTGATGAAATCCAGTGCGGCATGGGAAGATGCGGAGCAATGTTCGCCTGTCAGCAATACCAAGTGAAGCCGGATATCATGACCTGTGCGAAAGCTCTTGGCTGTGGTGTTCCGGTGGGAGCCTTTGCTGCAACCGAAGAAGTGGCAGCAGCCTTTGAACCCGGCGATCATGGTACCACCTACGGCGGTAATCCCTTTGTTACGGCAGCAGTCAGCAAGGTATTCGACTTATATGAAAATGAAAAGCTGATAGATCATGTGAATGAAATAGCACCTTATCTGTACGAACAGCTGGAGCAGATTGCAAAAAAGTATCCTGCTCTTATTCAGGAACACAGGGGTATGGGTTTGATGCAGGGACTGGAATTTAAGATCCCTGTCAAGGATATTATTCCTAAGGTATTGGAAAAGGGATTGGTTCTGATCTCTGCAGGAGCGAATATCATCCGTTTTGTACCTCCTCTCATCATTGAGAAGAAGCATGTGGATGAGATGATTAAAGTGTTAGATCAATGTCTGTGTGACTTATAAAAACAGGTGGATATCAGCTATAGCCATTAGCTTATGACCTTGGCTGGAGCACCTATCTGTTTTGAACTCTATAACAACATGAAATCCCCTGCTTTTCTTAGAAAAGCAGGGGATTATTGATACCATGATTCTGATTCCGGTCTATCGTGATAGGAAGCCGAGCTTAATATGACTGACGGCAGAAGAGAGAATAAATTTAACAATAGGTTTGTAGACCCGGATGGAATCACGAACCGGGCGAAAATGCGAACCGTTGTTATTATTCTCATAAATCGTTTCGATGGGTATGCTGAGTAACTCATGGCCCGCCGCTTTTGCTTCCAGCAGCTGATTCATCTCATACTCATAACGCTCCCCCTTTAATGTAATCATCCAGGGCAGTAAACGTGGTGAAAATCCACGTAAACCGGTCTGTGTATCCGATATTTTTTGCCCGGAAACCAAGGAAAAGACAAAGCAGGTGATTTTATTACCCAGCAGACTCTTTAGGGGAATTGTTCCGATGAACTTCCGCGTACCCAGCAGAAGGGCAGTGGTATGAGTCGTAATACCCTCAGCAATCTTTAGGATATCCTGATAGGTGTGCTGTCCGTCACAGTCGGCACAGACAACGCCTTGCTGTTCTTTCAGTGTAAGCAAATATGTAAAAGCGGTTTTTAGCGCAGCTCCTTTTCCCTGGTTCCGATCATGGACCAGAATGGTACAGCCAAGCTCACCGGCCTTTTTGAATATTCTGCCGCAGGAGGGGGAACTGCCGTCATCTACGATGACTATCCCGTAATTACAGTGCTCCTGTATGCTGAGAATTAATGATATGAGCTTATCCTCCGGCTCATATGCGGGAATGACAATTTTCATGGTTTCAACCTCTTAATTTGTTGATTTTCTGCTTTTTTGAAGAATTTCTTCGGCGATATTCTGCTTCTCAACGCTACGGATTACATTATTCTCAACATTGCTGATGATATAGGACCTGGAGGGAGTTTCACTGATCTCCATCGTGAAGATAACCCAGTTCAGAGGATGAAGTAATTTCTGGAGCTCGTTCATGAAACAATGGGCTATATTCTCCAGAGTAGGATTGGAGGTTTGAAAGACAGGGCATTCATTGATATATTTTTCCTGAAATTGCATCAGGTAATCCTCAATCGTCTTTTCAACCTCATTAAACATAACAAAGGTATCCTTATAGTTTACGACATACAAGGAGATTTCCCAGGTATGTGGATGCCTTTCTCCCTGTATTCCATCGATATAGATGGAATGACTTGCATTAAGATAGAAATTGTATTTATACTGACTGTACTTCATGGATACCTCCTGTTATCTTTATGATACCGAAAGCCGGCTTGCAACTACCTTCAGTTCCTCCACCTTTTCTTCACTTTCTGTTTTATATTTCCCAATAAACAGATTGATAAAATCCATCGCTTCCTGTTTGTCAGAGTGTAAAAGCAGTACTTTAAAGGTATTCTTTTCCCAATAGCTGGCGATGCTGTTATCTCCTTTGATGCGGCCTAAAATTGCAGTAATGAAAATGAAATGTTCCATTTTAGGGTTTTCAACTGTAATATCAATCTGAATACATCTTTTCATATCCTCCTCCGTCATTTGAGAGATCACTTCCTCAACTACGGATCGGTTATAGAAAGAGAATTCTTTTTCTGAATTGACATAGTGCTTATTCCTGTCATCCTCCAGTAGTTCAATCAGCTGGCGATTTTTACGGATTTCGTTTTTGAACAGAACATTATTTTTTTCTTCTCCCTTCAGCTTATAAAGATGATAGATCAGAAGTACAATCATAGCAGCACCGAACAGAAAGAAGAAGCCCATACAATACAGTCTGATTTCAACCAGCTTGACCTTCTTTAAATAGTAATCCTCCTTCGTACAGATCATCAGCGAATACTTGTCGCCTTGATACTCCAGTTCCGATTGGGACAGGATATACCTTTTTTTATCCCGGGAAGATACATTGTTATGGAAATAATTGCTGATGCTGTCCTCTATTAAGGACGAGGTGGTGTTATCATCCTTATAAAATACGACGGAATCATTTTTAACAAGCACGCAATATACACTGGAGGAGGTCGGGAAATTGTCTTTGATTTCGGAGATCAGTTTCTCAGTGAGATCATTGCTGCCGTCAGCTGTCTGAGGCAGAGTTCTGTTCAGCATGGAATCCGCCAATAAGCCCTGCATATCCCGGTAATTGCTGATGTTTCTCTGAATCGCCAGTTGGAATATATAGAATATCAAAAGGATAAAGATTATTTCATATAAGCAGGACAAGGTGATAATCCATATTCTTTTTTTCTGTTTGCTGTTCCACATAACAATCTCCATGTATCTCAAAAGTCAGCAACTTTTTCCGGTTCGTTGCTAAGAGCTTATTTTTCATTGCTTATTATGAGTTTTATGCCTTTCAAGATACGTCCGATCGATCTAAAATCATTGTTTATGATGTTTTTACAGACCTGACGTTCTTCCCGGAAGGTCATTGTTCTCCAGGTACTGACACCTTTGATGCTGTTGATAATGCCTGCCATACGAAACCAATAAACAATAAAGTTGAAGACCGGCAGAATAAATACATAAATAATCTTTTTCCGATAGAAGACTTTTAATTCATGATCCCAGTTTAGGTAGGTACAAACATTTAAATAGTATAAAAAGGTGGATATTGTGTACAAAACATAGATTACGATTACGGAGTTGATTAAAAAAGAAAAAGGATAATTCATAAAGGCTAAGCAGATCAAAGCAAAGTACCAGATCATTCTTGGAAATGCAAAGGTATGATCGAACATGACCAGCCTTGTCATCATATCGGTAAAAAAGCCCTTGATCGCCCCGAGCTTCCGGGGAAACATATGAGCCACTTCGAGTTCGCCTCTTTGCCAGCGCTGTCTCTGTACATACAGCGTATCCAGATTCTCAATCGGATCCACAAAAAAGATCGCCTTTTCACAGATATCAATCCGCTTTTTCAACAGAAGCCGTACCTGAAAGGTAACATGGGTATCTTCACAGACGGTTTCCGTATTATAGAGCTGTGTTTTTAAAATCGTCGATTTACGGAAAGCGGAAAAAGCACCTGACATCGTAAAGATATTATTCCATTCTGCTTCAAAATTACGCCCCGCTAAAAATGCCTGCGCATATTCAAAGAATTCCACCTTTTTTATGATCTTCATGAAGCCGCGCGGTGTAGCGTTAATTGCCTTGGGATTCGTAAGGATGGACCCGGTCATGCAATGAATATCAGCATGGGCTTCAAAACGGGAAATCAGATGATATAAGGCATCCTTCTGCAGGAGTCCGTCACTGTCGATATGGATGATATACTTGCCCTTACTGTTGAATAGGGCCATATTAAGTGCCTTTGATTTTCCCTGCTTTGCATTCATCCATTTGATATTGATTCCGGGTCTTGTCTCCTGATAACGCTGGAATATTTCAAAGCTGTTATCCCGGCTTCCGTTGTTCACAAGAAGCACTTCGATTTTATCAGACGGATAGCGTGATTCCAGGATGGACTCTATACACATTTCCAAGGTGGCCGCGGAATTGTATACCGGTACGATGACGGATATTTCAGGAAAATACTTAAGTTCCGGATCCGTTCTGTATTTCTTTTTCTTTCTGAGAAGAACCAGGAAACCAAATAGTGCAGGAATGATCTCCATTAGTAAGGGTATGATGATCCAGGCTGTCCAGAATATGATTTCACTCGCCAGCATTCTCATTATGTTCTGCATAGTGAAAGCCTCCGATTTTTTGCTTGATGATCTGTTGTCGGGTAAATACGTAGTAATATAAAATGATTGTCAGCATATAGAAAATGATTCTGCCGAGAATCGTATGTGCAATGTAATAAGATTCACTCCCAAACTGATAAATGACAGCGCATATCACCATGATACGGATGACATTAAAGACAAAAATGCTGAAGCACCCTACCAGGCTGATAATAATCCTTTGCCCGATATCGTAAACCTGAAAAAAGAGCAGGAGAGATACAAAGGCCATCATCTCAATGATACCGGAGCATTCATAATCAATATAAAGCGAGACTGCGGTAAGCTCACTTTGTTTTGGAATGAATACGACACTTAACTCATAAAAAGCTTCACATATTCCGGTCAGTCTACCCAGGATACCGACAACGGAAGTCACATATTGCTTCAGGAGCTCGGACAAGGTCGGCTGGATGTAGATACACATAAATACAAATACCCCGACACTGCCCCATAAATATTTAAAATAATTCAGTCTGCCGCGGTGAAATACGGTAAGTACATATAACCAGAGGATAAAACACAGGAATACAAGCCAATTCATGAGTTCAACCTCGCCTTACGGCTCCGATACAGCCAGACAGCCAGAACAACGCCGATACATAATAGTATTCCAAGAACAGAACCGGTAGAGGTGCCGAGTAATTGAAGTGTCCCCCCACCGATATTAGGCATACCGAGTTCAAGCTGCGAGCCGCTGTTGATGGTACCCTGTTTTAAGCCCATTGCATTTTCCAGACTGCTGATCTTGATTCGTATTTCCATCCTGTCGTTGGGGTTACCCTTGGTCACCGAGATTGCCGCATCCCCGAGAGAGTAGTTCGGGTAATAGGTAAAGGGATGAAGGTCCAGGTACTGGCCCTTATTATAAAGGTTGACCGGACGGCTCCAATCCGTAGAGCCCTGCCCATTGGCATATCCTAAAAATAATTGACACACCCGCTTATTTACGGAAAGATTAATCGAATAGATCGGTATGGGGCTTTGATAGCTTGGATGCATCCTGACATAAATGTAGATATAATTATCATCCTTGATGAAGGAAACATCATGATGTGCTTCTCCGTTATTCGAGTTCCAGGTCAGCATGCCCATGGGCTTATCTTCCCAATCATCATAATACCCGTCAATTACAATGCTGCTATTGGCTTCGGCAGCCTGAACAGCATCGGCCTGGTCTGCATAAGCCGTCTCGAATAACCTGAGATTGAGGATGACTGCAATGATGAGAATGATCAGCAGCTTATGGGATTTATGCAGCTTCATTTGATGTTTCATGATGGATAGGCTCCTTTCTGCTTCTCATGAGTAAATAGGATAATAGGGCAAGTAACATACCGATTGCTGTCACTGCCAATCCCTTCTCCATATGCGGATAGCGCATTCTTAGTACGGTTGTTCCGGAAGGAACCGTGACCAGATGGTTCACCGTGCGAATGGCCTGATCGCTATGGAAGATATCGATATAGGAGAGGGTGGTATTCACATTATCATAATCGGAAAGGATCGTGATTTGATTGCCGCTTTTCCTGATCTGAATTGGAACCACTTCTCTTTCCGGGAGGGAGTTGACATTTAACCCGAAAATGCTTTCTGCTAATTTGGTGATTTCTGAATCTCTTGTTGTCTGTAAATAGTAAACGAGGTTCAGACCGATAAAATGAAGATTCTTATTTCTGGCAGTACCCAGGAAGGGCATTACCTTCCCGTTCATATCACAGCTTCCGTCCACCTTGTCCAAACCAAGCAGATAGACGGTATTCCAGTCGCCAACCCCATAAGAGAAATCCAGACTGGTATAGGTATTACCCTTGTAGGTGAAAGCAGGAAAGGACTCAGTAAAAGCGATACTTTGTGAGGTTACAC